>JAIRYY010000327.1 GCA_031267485.1 Tannerella sp. | reverse complement strand
AACAGAGGTCAGGCATCTGCTTCTGCTTCAGAAGAAAATCTGCCACCGGCGCCTGTTTCTGTCGATGTCCGGTCCGGAATATCCGGTTTGGCGAACAGGCATCCAAGGCCTGAAATCGTATCGACCGGATTTTACACTATCGCATTTGTAAAGCCGAACTTTTTCACGTAAATTTGCCCCGGTTTTTAATGCAAAATCCAATCATGGGCGAACGTATAACGTTGAAAGACAAAGTTTTTGAGCCATACATTCCGGAAAACAGGATTATTGAAGCCACTACAAGGATTGCGGCCGAGATTGTCCGCGATATGGAAGGCAGGAAGCCTCTGTTTGTCGGCATCCTGAATGGCGCTTATATGTTCGTCGCGGAACTGATGAGCAAGCTGCCGCCTGCCTGCGAGTTGACTTTTGCAGCATATTCGTCCTACGCCGGCACAAAATCGGAGGGAATCATAAAAGAGCTGCTGCCGATACGCCTCAAAGACAAAGAGCGGCCTGTCATTCTGCTCGAAGACATTGTCGATACGGGACTGACCATGCAATACGTGATGAACAGCCTGCGCGAAAAAGGCGTCGGCGATGTGCGCCTCGCAACGATGTTCATCAAACCCGGTTCCCTGAAGTGCGACATCAGGCCGGACTATGTCGGCATGGAGATAGACGACGCGTTTATTGTGGGCTTCGGCCTCGACTACGACGGCTATGGACGCTCGCTGCGCAGCGTTTACAGGATTGTGGAATAATCATTTGAATCATAAATAAATACAAGAATGTTAAATATAGTGATTTTCGGCGCTCCCGGTTCGGGGAAAGGCACTCAAAGCGATTTAATAAAGAAACGCCATAACCTGGCGCATATCTCTATGGGTGACGTTTTGCGCGAAGAAATAAAAAACGGGACGGAGCTTGGGAAAACGGCCAAGGGATTTATCGAGAAGGGACAACTGCTGCCCGACAACCTGGTTTGCGACATGCTCGACAAAATCCTCGATCACCTGTCCGGCGATACAAAAGGGATTATCTTTGACGGTTTCCCGCGCACGATACCGCAGGCGGAAGCCCTTGAGGGCATACTGCAAAAACGCGGCTGGGACGTAACGATACTGCTCGACCTCCGGGTCGAGGATGACGAGCTGGTAAAACGCCTCGTCGAACGCGGAAAAAATTCCGGGCGCACCGACGACAACGAGGAAACGATAAAGTCGCGCCTCGAAGTTTATCACACCCAGACAGCCCCGCTCGCCGAATATTACAGGAACAAAAACAAACACGCCGCCATAAACGGACAAGGAACGGTAGAAGACATCTTCAACCGCATAGATAAGGCGATAAAAATGGTTAGTAATTAGTGGCTGTTTCGGTTTTCCGGCTTCAATTCATTCTCTTTTAATTTTTAATTCATAATTTTTAATTCATAAAGTATGGCCGATTCGAATTTTGTCGATTATGTAAAGATATACTGCTGTTCAGGAAAAGGAGGAAAGGGGTCTTCCCACTTCCGCAGGGCGAAATACATACCCAAGGGAGGTCCGGACGGCGGAGACGGCGGACGCGGCGGAGACGTGTTTTTGCGGGCGAACCGCAACCTGTGGACGCTGCTCCACCTGAAATACGAGCGGCATATCATCGCCACACCGGGCGAAGGAGGCAGCGCCAAGGGCAGTACGGGCAAGAGCGGCGAGGACCGCTATATTGAAGCGCCCTGTGGAACCGTCGTCTATGACGCCGACACGGGAGATTACCTGTGCGACGTCACGGAAGACGGCCAGACCGTACGCCTCCTGAAAGGCGGCAAAGGCGGCTGGGGCAACATCCATTTCAAAACCTCCACAAACCAGGCCCCGCGCTACGCCCAGCCGGGAGAACCCGGCGAGGAACGGAACATCATCCTCCAGCTGAAACTGCTGGCCGACGTGGGACTGGTAGGATTCCCGAACGCCGGGAAATCGACCCTGCTCTCCGTTGTCACGACGGCCAAACCCAAAATAGCGAACTACCCTTTCACGACGCTGGAGCCAAATCTCGGAATTGTAAAATACCGCGACAACCGTTCTTTCATTATGGCCGACATCCCCGGCATAATCGAAGGAGCAAGCGAAGGCCGGGGACTTGGGCTGCGCTTCCTGCGGCATATCGAACGAAATTCACTCCTCCTTTTCATGGTTCCGGCAGATACCGGCGACATCAAAAAAGAATACGAAATACTGAACGGCGAGCTGGAAAAATACAATCCCGACCTCGCCGAAAAAAGCCGCGTCCTCGCCATCACGAAAAGCGACCTCGCGGACGAAGAGACGAAGACTGTACTTTCGCGAAACCTGCCGGAAAACATACCGCACGCGTTCATTTCGTCCGCCACCGGCCAGGGACTGGATGCGCTCAAAGATATCCTCTGGACGGAACTGAACAGGGATACGTTCCAGGACAAGGAGAAAATCGTTCATAAGAACATGGACATCAACATCATTGATCACAACGGGGATATCGCCGGGAAAACAGAGGGCGCCGGGGCGGAATCCGAATGGTAAATTATTCTAAAAGCCGGATTTTTACAAAAAAAATTCCGCGTTTTATTAAATGTTCGTATCTTTGCACCGGGTTTTAAATATTAATAATCATGACAAGTGAAACAATTGGAACGAATGCCGGTATTATATGGACTGCCTTGAGTACTTCCGGCAAAATGTCAGTCAAAGAACTGAAGAAAATCACAAAAATCAGGGCGGACAAAGCGTTATTCTCTGCTTTAGGATGGCTGGCAAAAGAAGGCAAGCTCTTCTTTGATGAAAATGATGATGATTTATACGTGTGGTTGGCTTAAAGAGAGACAATAAGAAAGATCAGGCTGCTCATTTTTTATAAACGAACAGCCTTTTTTTTGCCCGTTTCCGAAAAAAACACAAAAAAACATGATGGAAAGTTGTTTGTTACGATAATAAAATGTACTTTTGTCCACAATTTGGAAGTAAATGACTGAAAATGAGTATAAACTGTTAGCCGTATTCGAGGACAGGATTCGTGAACTTATCCGGCTGTATGGTGCAAAAAAGCATCATATCGAAGTTCTGAAAAAGTCTCTGGAAGAAAAAGAGGAAATACTACGGCAGAGCAAACAAACGATTGAGAAATTACAGGCCAGATGTACAAACCTGCATACGGCACACGGGTTGGCCGGCAACGACGGAGAATTTCGGGATGCTCGCAAGCGGGTTAATAAGTTAGTGCGGGAAGTGGAAACATGCATTGCCCTGTTAAATGAATAAATTATGTCGGAAGAAATACTGATAAATCTGGAAGTCATCCCGGGTGAAAGGAAATACCCCGTGTGGATAAAGACGGAAGATGAAAGACTGGTACGGGAAGCAGCCTATCAATTGCGACAGAAATTTATTGCATATAAACAGGCATTCTCCGAAACCGGGCTATCCGACCAGGATTTGTTGGCTATGACTGCGATAGATATTGCAGCGAGCCATCTGAGGCTGGAGGAAAAAAATGATACGATTCCTTTTAAAACAAAGATAGAACAGCTCACTGACGAGTTAAAAGATTTTTTGAAAGAGGAGTAATTATTTAGCGAAACGGGATTTCACGCACTGATTCGGGAAGCGAATGCTTTCACGAACGGTGCTTTTTTTATATATAATAACTAATAACCAATTAAAAAACAATATGGACATACTGTATATCATAGCAATAATCGCCACATTCATAACAGGCGGTTTTCTGACGTGGTTCATTACGCGGATTCTTTCAAAATCGAGACGCAGGAAAAGACTCGGAGAAATCGAAAGGGAAACCGAAGTGATGAAGAAAAATAAAATGCTTGAAGTGAAAGAGAAATTCATTCAACTGAAAGCGGATCTGGAAAAGCAGGTGACGGTGCGCAACGCAAAGATTCAGTCTGCGGAAGCAAGACTCAAACAGCGTGAAACGGCATTTTCGCAAAGGCAGGAAGATCTGCAGCGCAAAAATGCGGAAATAAACGCCATTAAGGAAAACCTTACCTCACAGCTGGCTGTACTCGAAAAGAAACAGCAGGATATGGAAAAGGCGCGTCAGCGCGAAATCGAACAGCTGGAAGCCATTTCCGGACTGTCGGCCAAAGACGCGAAAGAACGCCTTATCGAATCGATGAAAGACGAAGCCAAATCCGACGCATCTTCGTTTATCAGCGAAATAATGGAAGAAGCAAAGATGACGGCCAACATGGAGGCCAAGAAAATCGTTGTTCAGTCAATCCAGCGCGTAGCCACGGAAACGGCCATCGAGAACTCCGTAACCGTATTCCCGATTGAATCGGACGAAATGAAAGGGCGCATTATCGGACGCGAGGGCCGCAACATACGCGCGCTCGAAAGCGCTACCGGCATTGAGATAATCGTCGACGATACGCCTGAAGCTATCGTGCTTTCGGGTTTTGACCCCGTTCGGCGCGAGATAGCCCGCCTCGCGCTTCACCAGCTGGTGCAGGACGGACGTATTCATCCGGCGCGCATCGAAGAGGTCGTCGGCAAAGTGAAAAAACAAATCGAGGAAGAAGTGATCGAAACGGGAAAACGCACCGCGATAGACCTTGGCGTTCACGGCCTTCACCCGGAACTGATCCGCCTGATAGGGAAAATGAAATACCGCTCGTCGTACGGACAGAACCTGCTGCAGCATGCCCGCGAAACGGCAAACCTGTGCGCCACAATGGCCTCGGAGCTGGGACTTAATCCGAAAAAAGCGCGCCGCGCCGGACTTCTGCACGACATAGGCAAAGTGCCCGACGACGAACCGGAACTGCCGCACGCCATTCTGGGGATGAAGATTTGCGAAAAATACAAGGAAAAACCGGATATATGCAACGCCGTAGGGGCACACCACGACGAAATGGAGATGCAGACGATGATTGCGCCAATCGTGCAGGTTTGCGACGCCATATCGGGCGCCCGCCCCGGCGCCCGCCGCGAGATCGTCGAGGCTTACATTAAACGCCTTAACGACCTCGAGCAGCTGGCGATGTCCTATCCCGGCGTAATCAACACGTATGCCATCCAGGCCGGCCGCGAGTTGCGCGTCATCGTCGGAGCGGACAAGATAAACGACAAGGATGTCGAAAGCCTGTCCGGCGAAATTGCCAAAAAGATTCAGGACGAGATGACATACCCCGGACAGGTCAAGATAACCGTCATCCGCGAAACCCGCGCCGTAAGCTATGCGAAATAGTGATTAGCGGGTTAGTGATTAGTGATTAATCATGGCTGAAATATCCCGCATGAAGTAAAACGACCAAAAATAACATGACATACGGCCAAAAGACATGACATACGGCCATATGTCATGACATATAGCCAAAAGACATGACATATAGCCGGAAAATATATAAAATATGGCCGGAAATCATGTTCAGCGGACGGCCTGACAACCGTTCATTAATCATTAATCATTAATCATTAATCACTAATCACTAATCACTAATCATTAGATACATCATCTGGAAAAACGATTTGGCCTGTTTTTCCATGTCCGGACTGCCTGATTGCTCAAGCGCTGTCTGCCGGTTGTT
>JAIRYY010000316.1 GCA_031267485.1 Tannerella sp. | reverse complement strand
CTGACGCAGAAAGCCTCCGCCGTACTTATGATGACGCCGATAGGCGGCGCCGCGGGGACGGTGATGATGGGAATGGCGGCCGACTACCGCGACATGACGTTTTCGTTCCTCGTTCCCCTGTCGGCATTTGCCGTCATACTGGCATACGCCGCCGCCGTTCTGCGGAGGAAATAACGGTTACCCGTACCATTCGCGTTTGCGGCCCGTCAGGTTCCGGAGCACGTCAATACAGATGTTCGTGTCCTCCACCACCTGGAAATCGAACATGCCCGCGCAAATGAAATCCGCTCCGTTTTCGAACGCCCAGTTGAAACCGTCCCGCGGATGAATGGCTCCGGCGGCAAGTACCTTGAATCCGACGACCGGGACTTTCACGCGGTTGACAAATTCCACCGTACGGTCGGGGAACGGACAGAAACAGTTGTCGTGAAACATATTGTGATCTTTATTCCTGACGCCGTCCACCTCAAAAGCTTTCCGGTTTTCGCGGGGATGAGCCGACCAGTAGTCGTCGTGATGCATGGTTTTCATGTAATAATCGGGGATGATGCCGTTTTCTTCACAGATGATAAAGGAATCAACCGTATGCGCTCCCATTCCGGCGATATAACCCTGCGAGCGGATGCGGTCCATCATCCGGCCGATCACGTCCAGCCGGTTATCCCGCACCAGCCAGTCGCACCAGTTCCCCTGAAGCTAAATGATATCCATCCCGCTGTCTATGGCGACCGTCACATCTTCGAGCAGGTCTTCGCTTTTCTCCCTGATGCCGACCTGCGTAATCACCTTCATTTTACTGCCCGTCAGTTTCCGGTATTTCACCATCACGGGAATCGTGGGGAAACCGATGTTAATGGCGTTGATTCCGGCCTGTTCGCACAGCATCAGCGTTTCATAAATCTTGGTCTCCGTGTTGTACGCCTTAAACAGCGAGCCGGCATAAAGGAGGTCGCGTGCATGCGCCCATCCGCCAATCAGGTTGCCGCCCATAATGAGCCGGCCGAGTTCATGGCCGCCGATTCTGCCTTTCGGAAGCTCGCCTTCCAGTTCGCTCAGCATCATCCAGTTGACCTGCACAGTGGCGCCGGACATGACGTCTATCCCGTACTTCTTCGTATTCCGGTAAGCCCTCCACCCCATGAGGCCGAGAACAGGCAGGGTCGCCAGGTTTTTCAGGGCTTCACGCCGCGAAGCGTTCCCGTGCAGCGTCAACTGCTCCGGCGCCCGTTCTTCGCCGCCATTCCGGGTCTTTCGCCGCCGGAACAGACGGATTGCCAGGCCGTCCAGCCCATATCCCTGCTCCCTGTGCGCGAACAGGAACACAAGGACGACGGCTTCTATCAGCAGCTTGTTGATTATAAAAACGCTGCCCTCGGTCGAACTCAGCAGAGAAAGTCCGAACGGAGGATAAGCCAGATAGTAGAGCGTAAGCAGAAACGCCCCGGCAAGCGACGCCCACCTGCCAAGCAGGCCGAATGACAGGGATAATCCGATAAGAATCAGACCGGCGACATTCAGGATATCGACCACTTCGAGACGCCCCTGCGACGCCGCCAGCCAGTGGAAAAAACCGGACAGAAATCCCTGCGAACCGGCCAGATACCCTTCGGAAGTCCAGTTTTCCGCAAACAGTTTCACGCATCCTTCATAAAGGAAATGCCAGCCAATGGCCATTCTGAGAATTGTAATGATGATTTTCATGATTTAATTTATTAACATACGGGCGCAAATATAGCGTTTTTTTGAAATACACACCACAGGCGGCGGAACTTTTTCATCCCGCCGGACGTTGCATGTCAGAAATTTTATTAATTTTGCGCCTCATTATATATACCGGATGAAGATAATAAACGATATAAGGGAATGGAAGGAAAACGATGCTGTCGCCACTATCGGTTTTTTTGACGGCGTTCATTCCGGCCATCGCTTTTTGATAGGGGAGATGCGGCGTGTGGCGCGGGAGCGCGGTCTTCCTGCGGCGGTGATTACGTTTCCGGTGCATCCGCGCGTGATTCTGCAGTCGGACTACCAGCCGAAACTGCTCAATTCGTTCGGGGAGAAGCTGGAATGGCTGTCGGAGAGCGGGACGGATTATGTGATTGTGATGGATTTCACCCCGTCGCTGGCTGCGCTCACGGCGCGGGAGTTTATCGTGGACGTTCTTTCGGGGCAATGGCGAATTGGCGCGTTAGTGATTGGTTATGACCACCGTTTCGGTCATTTGCGTTCCGACGGGTTTGAGCAGTACGCCGTCTACGGCCGGGAATGCGGCATGGAGGTCGTCCGCGCGGTTCCGTACAGCGAAAAGGGCGTGACATTCAGTTCCTCCGTCATACGGCAGATGTTGCGGAAGGGCGATGTGGCCGGAGCCGCACGGATACTGGGTTATTTTTACCGGCTGAAAGGCCATGTGGTCAGCGGATGCAGGGTCGGCCGTTCAATCGGTTTTCCCACGGCCAACATGGCGGTCGACGAAAAGTTCAAGGTCATTCCGGCCGCGGGCTCCTACGCCGTATGGGTGAGCGTCGGCGGCAGGCGGTTCAGGGGGATGCTGTACATCGGTTCCCGCCCGACGGTTCACCGGGATGGCGGCGTGAGCATCGAAGTCCATATCTTTGACTTTTCGGAAGATATCTATGATGAATCCGTCACGGTTGAATTTGTTGAATTTGTCAGGGAAGAGATGACGTTCGACTCGCAGGACGGGCTGAAAGCGCAGCTGCAGCTTGACCGGCAGCAGATTGACGGGATTCTGGAAAAACAGGCGTCCCCCGGACGGCGGACGGCCTTTCGGGGATGTTGAATTTATAATTTTATGAATACTCAATATAATACCTGTAAAGGAACCATAGCCGTGCAAAGGGCCTCCTCCCCCGTCGTTGCGGTCTCCCGCCCTGTCAGAAGCAATCCGGGTTGTCGCCTGTGCCTGGATTGCTTCGCTACGCTCGCAATGACGGGGCGGGAGACTGCAATGACAGCCCCTTGGGACACTGCCCGCAATGACTGGAGGGCTGGTTTATTGAGTATTCATTTATAATTTTAAGGGAACATGGAACATTTTTATGATGCAATTGATTTATTGAAGGGAATGATTTCAATTCCGTCCGTCAGCCGTGAGGAAAAGCAGGTAGCCGATTTCCTGCAGGCTCAGTGGATGCGCGCCGGATGGATGGTTAACCGGCTGGGGAACAACCTGTGGATGTCTGCCGGCAGCGATGCCGCGAAACCCGTGCTGCTGCTCAATTCGCATATCGACACGGTGCGCCCGGTCAGCGGCTGGACGCGGGATGCTTTTACGCCCTCTGAGCCGGAGAACGACATGCTCTGCGGGCTGGGCAGCAACGATGCGGGCGCATCCGTCGTTTCCCTCTACGAGGCGTTCACCATCCTCTCGCGGAGGGAGCAGCCCTACAACCTCGTCTTTCTGGCTTCGGCGGAAGAGGAAATATCCGGCCGGAACGGCGTGGAGAGCGTGCTGCCGCTGCTTCCCGGCATTTCATTCGCGGTTGTCGGCGAGCCGACCGGCATGCAGCCGGCTGTTGCGGAAAAAGGTCTGATGGTGCTCGACTGCACCGTTACGGGACGGGCCGGACATGCGGCGCGCAATGAGGGAATCAATGCCATATCGCTCGCCATCCGGGATGTCGAATGGTTCAACCGCTACCGGTTCCCCGATGAAAGCCAGCTGTCAGGCCCGGTGAAAATGAGCGTCACGCAGATACAGGCCGGGACGCAGCACAACGTCATACCCGACCGCTGCACGTTTGTCGTGGACGTGCGCAGCAACGAATTTTATTCCAACAGCGAACTGCTGCGGCAGATACGGGAGCGCGTCGGATGCGACGTGACGCCCCGCAGCACGCGCCTTAACTCCTCTCGCACGGACCCGGAGCATCCGTTCGTCCGGCGCGCCGTCATGATGGGCCGGCAACCGTTTGGCTCCCCCACCCTGAGCGATCAGGCGCTCATGCCGTTTGCGTCGGTAAAGATAGGCCCCGGCGATTCGTCCCGCTCGCACAGCGCCGACGAGTACATCCGCCCGTCCGAGATTCGCGAAGCGATAGACGCCTACGTCATGCTGCTGGACGGCCTGGAAATAACGCCGCCGTAATCGCCGCCCGCCACCATGTTCAGGGACATCATAAACACAATAAGCGCACGTTATCTTGTCGCGTTTCTGAACCTGCTGCTGATTTTCGTCAACAGCAAGGCGCTGGGACGCGAAGGCATCGGACTGGTCGGCCTCATTTACGCCTCGGCCAGTCTTGCCGCCGTTTTCAACAGCATCCTCTGCGGCAGCACAATCGTCTACTTCATGAACCGGTACAGTCTGCGGCACGTGTTTTTCCCCGCGTACGCGTGGGCTTTTGCAGGCTCCCTCATCGCCTGCGGCGCGATGTACCTCCTCGGCATGCTGCCCGAAGGCTACGGGCCTGCCGTGTTTGCCCTGGCCGTACTGATGTCGCTCGTGTCGGCCGGTTCGCTGATGCTGCTCGGCCGGGATAACATGAGGGGATTCAACCTGACATTCATCCTGCAGGGCGTGATCATGTTCGCCGCCCTGCTTTTCATCTACTTCGTGGCCGGCTTCAGGCATGTCGGCGGTTATCTCGCCGGGCTGTTCGCGGCTTACGGCATCGCATGTGCATACAGCCTGATTCTGCTGCTGCCCCATTTGCGGAGAAAACGAAACCGTCCGGTCGACACCCCGTTCCCGAAAGTCCTGAAAGAGATGTTCGTCTACGGCCTGTGGGTCGGGGTGGACAACCTGGCCGAAAGCCTCACGACCCGTCTCAACTATTTCCACGTCAAGAGCGCCGGCGGATACGGGAATGTAGGCCTGCTCGATTCGGGCACAAAAATATCGGAGAGCGTATGGCATATAAGCAACAGCATCAGCTACATCGAATACAACCGCGTATCGAAGACAACGGACCGCAGGGAACAGAAACGCGTGACCCTCCTGCTGCTCAAACTGACGTATTGTGCGCTCGCGGCAGTGATGACCATCGTGGCCTGCATACCGGAATGGGTCTACACGGACTATCTGCTGACGCGGGAGTTCGCGGGAATACGCGAAATCATCATCGGGCTATCTCCCGGCATTGTCGCCCTGGGAAGCAACCGCATCCTGAGCCATTACTTCATCGGCAGCGGAAACATCCGCTACAGCGCATACTGCTCCCTGACCGGGCTTGTCCTCCTGCTTGCCGCCGGCGCCATCCTGATCCCCATGCACGGCGTTCTCGGTGCAGCGCTCACATCCAGCATCGCCTACACAGGCATGTTTATCTTCTCCCTGTCCGTGTTCATGCGACAAACCAAAACTTCCGCCAGAGAACTTCTCCCGTCCCGCAAAGACTTGAAATTTTAGTGATTAGTAAATTAGTGATTAATGATTAGTGATTAATGATTAAGTAGTTCAACAAAATTAGTTTAAACGATAATATTCATTATCCATATTCATTATACCAATACTAACCTCAAAGATAAGTATGGGAAAAATCAAAGAGCTACATTTGTTTCCGGAGCAGATACGTATTCTGGAGAATGGATACAAACATGGTCGCGCGCATTTTCTGCGCCAACGCTGCCTTTCCGTCCTGTTAAGGCACAGGGATTGAGTTCACCGAAAATATCGGAGCAAGTGGACTTGTGCCAACAGTCAATCAACAAATGGGTGGACAGATTCATGGCAGAAGGTCTCGAAGGATTGGAGAACCGCCCCGGCCAGGGAGCCAAACCGATTATAAGCAGGGAAGCAGACGAAGAAACGGTACGCCAGGCCATCGAAGCCGACCGGCAGAGCGTAAAAGCCGCGAAAGCCGCCCGGGAAGCCTCTTCGGGCAAAACGTCCCCGGACGAAACGTTCAGGCGTTTTTTATCAGCATTGGCGCAAGATATAAACGTATAAGAAAACGTCCAGAGGGGGAAAGCCCTCGCCACAACTCTATGCCTGCAAGTGCGAGAAGTTGCAAAAACTTGAAGATGAAAATGCAGAAGGTCTCATAGACCTTTATTTTGGAGATGAATCCCATGTATGCACCAGTGGCTGTGTGTGTCTTATGGGTGGCAGTTCAAGGGAGAGGATAGTTACGTCCCTTCCGATCAGAAATTCAGGCTCAATTGCTTTGGCATAATCGACAGGGACTCCAACTATGACGGGTTTACCACAACTGAATCCATCAACTCCGACAAAATTATCGAATATCTTGACGGCTTGTCGTTTCGCATCAAGCGGAAGACTGTTGTCGTGCTTGACAACGCGAAGATTCATCGCGCTAAAAAAGTCAGGTGTTATCGTGAGATTTGGGAGAAGAGAGGACTTTTTATCTTCTTTCTGCCCCCATACTCTCCACATCTCAACCTTGCGGAAACCCATTGGCGAATACTCAAGGGGAAGTGGATAAAGCCACAAGATTACATTAGCAAAGACAATCTGTTTTACGCTGCAAACAGAGCCTTGGCCAATGTGGGGAAAATCTTGTATGTGAACTTTAAAAATCATGCAGCTTAATTATGGGAACTTACTTAGTAAATTAATGGTTAATGATGAATGGTAGGGGCTGTCTCAAAAGCCCTTGCAATGACGGAGAATCGAGGCTTTTGAGACAGCCCTGTGGGATGTCCATAATGATTAATGATTGAATGGTAGGGGCGCACCTGTGTGTGCGCCTGTGTGGGATATCCGTATTGGAGATGATTCGCATCTTAATGGTTCGTGATTGGTAATGTGAAATAAATAATATACAACGGTTATAAGCAAATGGAAACATACGATTTGTCCCGACGGGACAGAGAAACCATTACATGCTATTTATTTCACGTTATTTAAGCGATTGCAGTTCATCTTCCAGTATTTTGTAGATTACAGTCCAGTCTTTTTTATAGAGTCCGGTGGCTGGGTCGAGTATGTTTTTGATTTGTAGTACATGGCTGTCGCTTCCATTTCGTTTTTATGCCGGTCAGACATTAATGATTTTACAATCTGATTGTCGATATGAATTATTCCGATATTCATATCGTTTTTGACGGGAATTAACGCCTGTAGCGATTGCATAAACTGGTGATTGGGGGCTTTATATTTCAATTCTTCAAGTAGGGTTTCCCTTGAAACCAGACCATTTTGCCAGTCGAAAACGCGTGTCGTAACTTCGTCATTTGCCACATTGCCTTCAACTATATCGTAAT
>JAIRYY010000035.1 GCA_031267485.1 Tannerella sp. | reverse complement strand
TTGCGGCACCGGCGGAGCAAATTCAGCAGGGCGGCGGAGTATGCCAGCGGTTCGCCGCCGCAAAAGGTGACGCCACCGCCGGAACGGTCCATCACGACCGTCTCCTTTTCTATCTCGCCGATCAGATAATCCTCCGTATGTTCCGTCCCCGACATCTCCGTCGCGCTCGACGGGCATACGTCGGCACATTTGCCGCAGGCCGTGCACCGCCCACTGTCGCAAGCGATGCCGCCGCTGTCGCCGTCCGCAAGCGTCAGCGCTTTCGCCGGACAGCTCCTGACGCACTCGCAGCAGCCGATGCACCTTTTTTTCGCATACATCCTCTGCCTCCCCGCCCGGATTCCCTCCGGGTTATGGCACCACGCGCACGACAGCGGACAACCCTTGAAAAACACCGTTATCCGGATGCCCGGGCCGTCGTTTATCGAGTAGCGTTTGATGTCGAAGTACAGGGGCGGCATGTCCGGGAAGTATCTAAAACAGTTTTTCGGGATATTCCCCGGCGTCAATCAGCGCCCGGATTTTGTCCACGACGCCCTGGCGGTCGGCGGCGTACGTCACGCCGAACCACTTCGATGTGGTGTCGAGCACTTTTACGCGCGCGATGTTTTTCGTTACGAGCTCGTTCACCATTAGCGGGATGAAATATTCGCTTTTGAGGTTATCCGCGTTTTTGCGTAAAAAATCCTTGAAATACTCTTCCGAATAATCGAAATAGTCCGGGGTGAAGCCCCACATGTTCATCGACACGGGCGTGTTCTCGTCCAGAATCACTATCCGGCCGTCCCCGTCGACGAACTGAATCTTCCCGTCGATGCGTTCGATAGCGGTGCGTTCGACGACGGAGGCGAGGTATCCGCCGTCATCCGTGCCGCATACGCCGCGCGCCACGGAGCCGCTTTCGCTGAGCGTGTTGCCGACGCGGAAACCGACCATGCAGTAGTCGTTCGCCTTACCCCGGGCGCCGGAAAGTTCCCGGCCAATCACGCCGAAGCTGTCGCGTCCGTAGAAATCGTCCGCATTGATGACGGCGAAAGGCCCGTTTATCACCCCCTTGCCCATAAGCACGGCATGATTCGTCCCCCAGGGTTTCGTGCGCCCTTCGGGGCACGAGAAGCCCTCCGGCAGTTTGTCCGGCGACTGGAAAACGGTTTCGACGGGGATATGATTTTCATATTTGCCGATAATCTTTTCCCGGAAATCCTGTTCAAAATCCTTCCGTATGACGAAGACGACCCGGCCGAATCCGCTGCGAATCGCGTCGAAAATGGAATAATCCATGATGGTTTCGCCGTTCGGCCCTACTCCGTCTAACTGTTTCAATCCTCCGTAGCGGCTGCCCATGCCGGCCGCGAGTACAAATAAAATTGGTTTCATGTCAAATTGGTATTTAAAATGTTTTTATTGTTCTTATTCCACAATATAGCCGCGCAAATATACATTCTTTTTTGTCAAATGAAAAATAAAACCGACCTTTGCCGCGTTTATTCTCAACATAAACATATCAGGAAATGAGGCAAAGAATGATTTGCGGCACGCTGTTTCTTCTTTTTGCACTTTTGATGCAGGAGGGGATTTATGCCCAGCAAACGATACAGGTGGAAGGATACGTCAGAGATTTCGAGACGAAAGAGGCGTTGCCATACGTGACCGTATCCCTGCGCGGTACAGCCAGGGGTACGGCGACCGACGAAAACGGATACTTTTCGATGAGGGCGGCGTCCGACAGTACGGTGCTGGCGGTCTCATACGTCGGGTATGAAACGGATTTTACGACGCTGAAACACGGATATAACCGCGTGGAGATCCTGCTGAAACCGGGCCTGTACGAACTGAACGAAGTCACCGTGCGCCCCGGAAAGGAACGGTATTCCCGGCGGGACAATCCGGCGGTGACTTTTGCCCGGAACGTGATTGCGCGGCGAAACCTGAACGACCCCCATAACCGCGACTATTTCAGCTATGACACCTATGAGCAGCGAACGTTTGCATTCGACGAGTTCGACGTCGAGAAAGCCCGCCGGAACGGGATATACCGGCACGTGGACTTCATATTCGACTATGTGGATTCGACCTCCGTGCGCGGGCGGACGATTCTTCCGCTCTACAACGAGGAGATAATCGAAGATTACTATTACCGCAAATCGCCGCGTGCGGAACGGAAAGTGGTGGGCGGCACAAAGCGCGCCGGCATCATCGAAATCATCTCGGAAGAAGGCGTGAAGCAGTTCGTCGACGAGGCTTTTCAGGATATTGACATCTTTCAGGACAACATCCCCCTCTTCCTGAACCGCTTCGTCAGCCCGCTCTCGTCCATCGGCCCCGGCTACTACAAATATTACCTGCTGGATACCGTCCTGCTTGACGGCGAGCCGTGCATGGACCTCGGATTTGCGCCCTTCAACACGGAATCGTTCGGTTTTGTCGGCCACCTGTACGTGACGCTCGACTCCACCTGGTTTGTGAAGAAGGTGAATCTGAATATTCCGCGCGACATCAACCTCAACTTCATCGGCGAGATGTCCATCGAGCAGGACTACGTCCGTACGGACGGCGGCACGAGGATTCTGACGAAGAACGACATCGCGCTGATATTTAAACTCAGCCGGAAAATGAAAGGCTCGTACGCGCGCCGCGTCGCCCTGCACCGCAACCATTCGTTTGCGCCGCCGCGCGACCTTTCCGTGTTTGAGGAAAAAGCGCCGGTTATGGAATCGGAGGGCGCACGCCGTCAGACGGAAGAGTTCTGGAACGAGGCGCGCAGGGGCGCGGAGGAAATACAGAAGACGTCCGTGGAAAAGATGATGGCGCAGCTGCGGGAAGTGCCGGCGTTCTACTGGTCGGAAAAAGTCCTCAACATAATAATCAACGGCTATGTGCAGACCTCCGAGACGAACAGCCTGTTTGAATTTGGGCCGGCGAACACGTTCATAAGCGGAAACGCGCTGGAGGGGGCGAGGTTTCGCCTGGGAGGCACGACGACGGTGAATTTCAGCCGCCGGCTTTTCGCGGACGGCTATCTGGCGTACGGCACGGGGGACGGGAAATTCAAGGGCGACGCCATCCTCGAATATTCGTTTAACAGGAAACGGACGTTCCGCAAGGAATATCCGTTCCACTATATCCGCGCGGAATACCGGTATGACGTAAACCAGATAGGCCAGCACTATCTGTATACCAATGCCGACAACCTGTTTATGATGCTCAAGCGTCGCGAAAACAACCTGATTACCTACATGCGGAATATGGAGCTGAGTTATTATCGGGAAAACTACCACGGACTGGGCTACAGCGTCCTGCTGCGCCACCTTACCGAATGGGCTACGCCCGACGTCCCGTTCAGCCTGATTCAGCCGGACGGAACGGTGACACCGGCCGGCCATTACACTTCGGCTCAGCTGGAGTTTTTCCTGCGCTGGGCGCCGAACGAGAAGTTCTACCAGTCGCGCAACTACCGCTATCCCATTACGCTCGACGCGCCAATCATCACGCTCCGTCACACCATGGCGCGCAAGGGCATCCTCGGTACCGGCCACAATTACAACCGGACGGAGCTGGGCGTGCGGAAACGTCTCTGGCTGTCGCCGTTCGGATATGTCGACGTCTACGGGCAGGCGGGCAAAGTGTGGAACCGCGTGCCGTATCCGCTGCTTCACATCCCGAACGCCAACCTGTCGTACAGCATCGAGGCGGAGACGTTCCCGCTGATGAACCCGATGGAATTTATCAACGACCGTTTCGTGTCGTGGGAGATGACCTATTTCATGAACGGGTGGCTTTTCAACCGTTTGCCCCTGATAAAGGAGCTGCAGCTTCGCGAAGTGCTGTCGTTCCGCGGCTGGTACGGCGATTTGAGCGACAGGAACAATCCCGCGATTAACGGAGACGGGCTGTACCGGTTCCCGGCCGATACGCATACGATGGGCGACCGCCCCTATATGGAAATTGGCGCCGGGGTCGAAAATATCTTCAAACTGATACGCCTGGACTACATCTGGCGGCTATCCTACCGCAATCATGAAGGAGCGCCGGACAGCGGTTTGAGGATGAAAATGAAATTTTCGTTTTGACATGTCATATTTTTTATCTATCTTGCGCGGAATTTATGAAAACTTGCGCGGAATTTATGAAAAAAGAGAAGTTTCATATCGAGTATGTGTTCGACAAGGTTTCCAAACGGAGTTTGTGGAATCATCTGACAACGCCGCCGGGACTGTCGTCCTGGTTTGCCGACCGTGTGGCTATAAAGGGTGAAACGTACGTGTTCACCTGGGACAGGACGCACGAGGAGGCCAGGCTGGTTTATGTCAAACCGGATGTGTGCGTGCGGTATCGGTGGGCGAATGACGATGAGCATGTTTATTTTGAATTTCGTATTCACACGATAGAACTGACGGGCGGCGTGGCGCTTGAAATCACGGATTTTGCCGAACCGTCGGAGAAGATGGATGCCATAAGCCTGTGGGACACGCAGGTTGACGAATTGAAAAGGACGTTGGGAGTGTAATAGAGTAGTATGCGCACCGTAAAGCGATTGGATTTATTTTTATTGAAAACGTTCCTGCCGTTGTTTATCATGACGTTCGGAATCTGTCTGTTCATTTTTCTGATGCAGTTCCTGTGGAGATATGTGGATGAGATGGTTGGCAAGGGGATAGGAATACATATCCTTGCGGAACTGTTTTTCTATGTCGCCCTGACCCAGATACCGCAGGCGCTTCCGTTGGCCATCCTGTTCGCCTCGCTGATGACGTTCGGTAACCTGGGCGAACAGATGGAGCTGCTGGCCATGAAAGCTTCCGGAATTTCCCTGGTGCGGATTATGAAGCCGCTGACATTCTTCCTTATCTTTGTAGCCATATCCGCCTTTTTTTTCCAGAACAATGTGACGCCCGTTTCGCAGGTCAAAATGTATACGCTCCTTTATTCCGTAAGGCAGAAGTCGCCGGAACTGGAAATCCCGGAACGCACGTTCTACAAGGAAATAAGCGGGAAAAACCTCTACGTCAAAAGCCGGGACAGGCAGACCGGGCTGCTCAGGGAGGTGATGATTTATGATTATTCCGAGGGATTTAACAATGCGCGCGTCATCATGGCGGATTCGGGGCGGCTCAAGACTTCCGTCGATAAAAAATACGTTGTCATGACGCTGTTCAGCGGCGAATCGTTCGAGAACCTGAAAGGAAGCGGGACAAGGGCGCGGGAGGCGAAGGATGCCGTGCCGTACCGGCGCGAATCGTTTGACACAATGGAGATGCTGATTGAGTTTGACGGCAATTTCAACATGACGGACGAATCGATTTTCCAGGGGCGTTACGTGGGTAAAAATATCGCAAGCCTGCAGCAGTCCATCGACTCGATGACGGTTCGCATGGACAGTGTCAAACGCGCCGAATCGGGCGCCCTCTATGCGCAGTCTTACCGGAGGACGCTGGGGCCGGGCGCCGCTCCTCCTCCTCCTCCTCCGGCGGACAGGACGGAGAGCGATTCGCTGGCCGTTGCCGTTCGTCCGGCGGTCGATTTCGACAGTCTGTACCGGGTGCGGAAGCCGGACGTCAGGGCTTCGCTGCTCGCCTGGTCGAAGCGGAATGTGGACAACCTGCTGATGAACTACGGCTTCAAGTCGGGGCAGCTGAGTTTCGAGGAAAAGGAAATCCGCTGGCATCACACGGAGATGCACCGTAAGTTCACGCTCTCGTTCGCCTGCCTCATCTTTTTCTTTATCGGCGCTCCCCTGGGGGCTATCATTCGCAAGGGCGGACTTGGCGCGCCGGCCGTCATATCGGTGCTTCTGTTTGTCGTCTACTATATCATCGACAATATGGGCTACAAGATGGCGCGCGACGGCGTGTGGCTGCCGTGGCAGGGGATGTGGCTGAGTTCGGCCATACTGCTGCCGCTGGGTGTTTTCCTGACGTGGAAAGCGGTGAACGATTCCGTCATTCTGAATGCCGAGACCTATCTGGATGCGCTTAAACGCCTTACCGGCCGGCGCGAACTCCGCAAGATTGAGAAGAAGGAGATTATCATGGAACATCCCGATTACGGCGCGCTGACCGTCCGGCTGCAGCGCCTTGGCGTTTCCTGCCGGCAATATCTTGACGGCAGCAGGCGCTGGATGAATTATATGAATTTCTGGAAGCAGGGCGGGAGAGACCCGGAGGCGGAACGTATCGCGCTCGAGATAGAAGCGGTCGTCGGCATACTTGAAAATTCGGACCGGAATCTGGTGCTGAACAAGGCGATGGATTTCCCGTTTGTCAGGAGTTTTCATCTGACCGGCCGGGCGATAAGCCCCCGTGCGGGGATGGCGCTGGCGGTCTGCTTTCCCGTGGGAGGGGCGGTCTACCTGCTGGCCGTCTACCGCCGGAAACTGTTGCGGCAGGACATGAGAACGGCCGTCCGCGTCTGCGGCGAAATGGTTGACATAATTAAAGTATAATATATATAATGTATGGAGATATTTAAACTGAACACCATAGAAGAGGCGATTGAGGATTTTCGCGAGGGGAAGTTCCTGATTGTTGTTGATGATGAGGACCGCGAGAACGAGGGGGATTTTATAATCGCGGCGGAGAAGATAACCCCGGAGAAGGTCAATTTTATGCTTACCCACGGCCGCGGCGTGCTCTGCGCGCCTGTGACGGAGGCGCGCTGCGAGGAGCTGGAGCTTAACATGCAGGTTATTCACAATACCTCGATGCTGGAAACGCCGTTTACCGTCACCGTCGACAAGCTCGGCGAAGGCTGCACGACCGGCGTTTCCATTTACGACCGCGCCGCGACGATTCGCGCGCTTGCCGACCCGGCCACACGGCCGTCCGACCTGGGGCGTCCGGGGCATGTCAATCCGTTGCGGGCGCGCTCGAGGGGCGTTCTCCGCCGTGCGGGACATACGGAGGCGACGGTCGACATGGCGCGGCTTGCCGGGCTTTATCCCGCCGGGGCGCTGATTGAGATTCTCAACGGCGACGGGACGATGGCGCGTCTGCCGGGACTGGTGGAGGTATCCGGCAGGTTCGGTATCAAGATTATTTCCATTCGCGACCTTATCGCTTACCGCCTGCGGACGGAATCGCTCGTCGAAAAGGGCGTGGAGGTGAACATGCCGACGAAATACGGCGATTTCCGCCTTATCCCCTTCCGGCAGAAGAGCAACGGGCTTGAGCATGTGGCGCTGATTAAGGGCGACATCGAAAAGGACGAACCGGTCCTGGTGCGGGTGCACTCGTCGTGCATGACCGGCGACATCTTCGGCTCGTTCCGCTGCGACTGCGGCGAACAGCTGCACAAGGCGATGCGCGCGATTGAAAGCGAGGGCAAGGGCGTCGTGCTTTATCTCAACCAGGAGGGACGCGGCATCGGTCTTATGGACAAGATGAGGGCTTACAGGCTGCAGGAGGAGGGGCTGGATACGGTCGATGCCAACCTGCACCTCTGCCACCAGGCCGACGAGCGCGATTACGGCGTGGGGGCGCAGATTCTCCGTCAGATAGGTATCCACAAGATGCGTCTGATGACGAACAATCCCGTCAAGCGCGTCGGCCTTGAAGCGTACGGCCTCGAAGTGGTCGAGAACATACCGGTCGAGGTGGTACCGAACAGATATAACGAGTTTTACATGCGTACCAAAAAGGAACGGATGGGACACGAACTTCATAATTTATAATTAAAATTTTAAACAAGCATGGAACATTTATCGGCACGTTTGTCCAGCCTGTCTCCGTCGGAGACGCTGGCGATGTCACAAAAGAGCAGCGAACTGAGAGCGCAGGGTATCGACGTGATAAACCTCAGCGTGGGCGAACCGGATTTCAACACGCCCGAACACATCAAGGCGGCGGCCAAAAAGGCCATTGACGACAATTATTCCTTTTACTCGCCGGTCGCGGGGTTTCCCGACCTGCGCCGGGCGATTGTGGAAAAACTGAAGCGCGAAAACGGGCTGGACTACACGATTGATCAGATTGTCGTGTCGAACGGGGCGAAGCAGTCCATATTCAACGTCATGTTCAGCGTTCTGGGCTGGGGCGACGAACTCGTCATTCCCGGGCCGTACTGGGTCAGTTACCTCGAATTACCCAAACTTACCGAAGCGTTCGGCGTGATTGTAAGGGCGGGCATCGAGCAGGATTTCAAGATAACGCCGGAACAGCTTGAGGAGGCGATAACACACCGCACGAGAATGGTTATCCTCTGTTCGCCGTCGAATCCGACGGGCAGCGTGTACAGCCGCGACGAACTGAAAGCGCTGGCCGGCGTGCTGGAGAAGCACCCGAATGTGATTATCCTTTCGGATGAGATTTACGAACATATCAATTACGCGGGGAAACACGAAAGCATCTCGCAGTTCGTGTCCGTCCGCAACCGTGTCGTGATTGTCAACGGCGTCTCGAAGGCTTATGCGATGACCGGCTGGCGCATCGGATTCATTGCCGCTCCGCTGTGGATTGCCCAGGCGTGCAACAAGCTGCAGGGTCAGATAACGTCCGGCCCCAGTTCTATCGCGCAGAAAGCGTCCGTGGCGGCCTTTTCCGGCGATCAGGCATGTGTGGAGGAGATGCGCCTGGCGTTCCTCCGCCGCCGCGACCTGATCGTGAGCCTGTGCCGGGAGATTCCGGACATAAGGCTGAATGTGCCGCAGGGCGCCTTTTACATTTTCCCCGAAGTGGGTTCCTATTACGGAAAAAGCGCCGGCGGACGCAAGGTCGAAAATGCGGCAGACCTCGCGATGTACCTGCTTGAGGAAGGCCACGTCGCAACCGTCGGAGGCGCGGCGTTCGGCGCTCCCGGATGCATCCGCCTGTCGTATGCCACATCCGACGAAAACATAATCGAAGCGGTCAGGCGCATAAGGGAGGCGCTGTCGAGACTGAAATAGACGTATGGGACGCTTTTACGCTCTGCACTGTCTGATTCTGCTGTATCTCTTTCCGCCGCAGGCATGTCAGGTCTTTCCGGCGGAAAGGGACGGCAGGATGGAACTTCCGGCGGAAATCAGCGGGCGGAAAGAACAGATTCTTGTCCGAACGGGATTCACGGTGAGTTACAATTCCGAATGGAAGATACCTAACTGGGTGGCTTACGAGCTTGTCCGGGAGGAGGTCGGGGGCGATGTGCCGCGGGGTAAGCGGTTTGTTCCCGACCCCGGCGTGAGCAGCGGGGAGTCCGCGACGACGGACGATTACCGAAATTCGGGGTGGGACAGGGGACACATGGCTCCGGCGGCCGACATGAAGTGGAGCCGGCAGGCGATGGACGAATCGTTTTACCTTTCGAACATCTGTCCGCAGAACAGGAATCTGAACGCGGGCGTGTGGAACAGTCTGGAAGAACAGGTGCGGGCGCTGGCCGCGGAGAAGGGGCGGATTTACGTCGTGTGCGGCCCGATGGTGTCCGAACGGCCCCGGACAATCGGCGCGAACAGGGTGGCGGTTCCCGACGCCTTTTTCAAGGCGCTCCTGCAGAACGACGGCGGCGTCTGGCATGCCATCGCTTTCGTGTTCGAGAACCGGAGCGGACGGAACCCGCTGGCTACGTATGCCAAGAGCGTGGAAGAACTGCAGGCGCTCACCGGAATAGATTTCTTCCCCGCTCTGCCCGACCGCATCGAGGCGGAGACGGAAAGCCGGGTTGATTTCACGAAATGGAATGTTTCCGGGCGGTGAGCTACGGCTTCCTCATTTCTGAAAGTTTCATGAGGGCGCTGTTCTGCAGATGAGAGAGCTGGTTGCCGGTTTTTTTCAGGTCGTCGTTCAGCCGGTCCTTTTCCTGTTTCATCTTTTTTATCTGCAGCATCAGTCCGTTAATCCGGATGTTCAGTTGCGAAATCTCTCCCCGGAGTTTCGGCTCGCAGTTTTTCAGCTGTTCGGCATGTTCATCGCGGGCTGCCTGCAGGGTTTTGTCGCAGATGTTCAGTTTGGCGGCATATTCCTCCCGGATGGCATACAGGGCTGCCTCATAATTTTTCAGCTGGCCGGCATGTTCCTCCCGGATTGCCAGCAGGGTCGCCTCGTAACCGTCCAGCTGACCGGCATGTTCCTTCCGGATTTTCTTTATCATTTTTTCGTATCTCCTCACCAGATTGACGTTCAAATACTGCAACTGTTCCACTTTACTGTTCAGCGCGTCAATCGTACCGCGCAGCTCCTTTCGGCTAACGCCAAATATGTGTTTGATATTCATGCTCAGGATTTTTTTTTCGCAAATGTAATCATTTTGCTGATTGCCGCTAAAACCGTGCAGGTTAAAAAACGAAAAAACGCTACCATAACATCAAAAAAAACGCTAAAACCCGCTGCTGGAGTTCCGTGCTTTTCCATTGAGCCCGGCGTACCCTGACGGGAGGGCGGTCAAAAATGTGACATTCGTCAAAAATAATTCCGTTCCGTCTTTTGTGCTGCAGGCACAATATGTCGGTAGAAATAACCGCATCACTGTTCTTTTCGTGCCGTCTGGTACGGAATGTCATTAATGGTTAATGGTAGGGCGCACCTCTGTATGCGCCCCTCGCCTTTTGTGTGCGCCCCTACCATTAATCCTGCTGGCGCAGGCTTGCAGTTACGGGTGTTCGGAAGATTTTTATGGTTCTGTTGATAGCGCTCTATCAACAGGTTGTATTTCAGGCAGGAGATTTTCCGTGCATTTTTTAACGAAAGACCAGCGAAGGGTCTCCGCCGCAAAATCGAACGATCATCGCTATAATCAATTCATCCGGTTCAATCGAAAAGCGTCTTTTGGCTGTTTTGAAACCGAGATTATTCAATCGCCTGTAAATCAAAATCAGCATGGACAGTATTAAAGTCATATATAAAATGATTTTAATGCCGTTTTCATTGGTCGACATAAAATGACTGAAGCTCAATTCCTGCTTTATGAAGCGGAAGAATACCTCTATATCCCATCATTTACGATAGAAATCCGTTATGCTTTGAGCATCCGGATCAAATAGATTTGTCAGAAACAGGAATGTCTCTCCATCCCTGTTTTTCGCCGTTATAAGCCGGTAAAGATGTTGAGTGCGCTTTTTGATTTTTCCCTTGTTGATCCAGGCATAGAGATAAACCGTTTCATCTTTTATCAGTTGGAGATTGCCTAGCATGCGTCCCTGTCCCTCTTTTATTTCAACCGATTCATAAACAGCGCCCGGATTCAGACGGATTACAAATTCTATTTCCGAATCCTGAAAATCTTCAAACACACTGCGGCTGTTTACACCACGGTCGAAAACATAGATATTGCCTTTGTTTTTATCCGAATACATCTTTATTACCTGCGGAATACTCAGATTTTCGTTCAACTGTTTTTGTTCCGTGTATATTTTTGCCGCATTGGGAAAAAAGCCGTCAAAGCCTATGGTGTATTTTATCTGTTTTATATCC
>JAIRYY010000199.1 GCA_031267485.1 Tannerella sp. | reverse complement strand
CTCTCTCTCTGCAAGAATCATGCCACGGACGGCCAAAAAGGAAGTCCGAACTCAATTTTTTTACAGGAAAAACAGAAAGTTTATTCATGAGCTGCTTTTTTATCAATTACAAAAAATTTCGCTGCAAAGATAGTACATTTTTTTATAAACAAAACAAAAACCAAAAAAAATTCACTGTTGAGCGAAAAAAATAGGCTCTATAACGAATCGTGTGGGTCATTTTGTTCAAATTATAGACAGGGCGGCGTATCCGGTTGAAAACCTCCGGCCAACCCCCGTCATTGCGAGGCACGAAGCAATCCAGGCACAGGCGGCCGCCTGACAACCGTCCGGGCTTATACAGCCTGTGCCTGGATTGCTTCACTACGTTCGCAATGACGGGACATGGTTACACACCAACCCCCATGCCGGTGTTCTTTTCCCCGCATGGAGGTTTTCGCCTTTATTCCCTGATTTTTCCTTTTGAAGAAATACGTTTCCCGATAAAAAATTAATCTCCGCACCTTTGTATTGTTGATAATTTTAATATTTTTGCAGGCTGTATCCGTATGAATATTCAGGGATGGGGAATGATAACAAAAAATATGCAAAATAAGAGAGTTACAATTTGCGCCTGCATTTCGAGGACGTTTGTTGACAGGGAGAAAGTGGCGGCGATTGCCGTGTCGTTAAAAATGGAAGGGTATGATGTGTCCGTTGAACCTGACTTGTGCGAGACGATTATCCGAAAAGCGCCTGAAATGCATGACATCGCTTCGGGTACCATTATTGCATGTTATCCGAGGGCGGTACGTTCGTGTCTTGACTGGATGGGGCTGAAAAACGACCGAATCTTTGATATTCGCAATTCTTCCTGCGAAGAGATTCTTGGCGGGTTTGACATTTCTTATGATGCGGAAAGCGGCGGGCGTTCGGAAGAGGAGGAGTTTGCCGCGGAAAAAAATAATATGCTCGGCGGGCTTGAATCATTCCCGGCGAAAACGGGCGCCGACGCGTGGAATCCGGTCATTGACAAGGAACGGTGTACGGACTGCGGGAAGTGTCACGATTTTTGTTTATTCGGCGTTTATACGATGGAAAATAAGCGGGTAAAAGTGACCAATCCCCGGAATTGCAAGAACAACTGTCCGGCATGTGCGCGGATGTGTCCGAACAGGGCGATTATATTTCCGAAATACGAAAAGTCGCCTATCAACGGCGGCCTGGTCGATGAGGAAATCTTTAATCCGGAGGAAATGAACCGGATGTATCGCGAAAGGCTTCGCATGCGACTGCAGCAGCGCAAAATGAATGTGCCACTATGGAAGAAATGAAACGGATGACTTTTAAAGATTACATGGCGACTGCAAAAGCCGCTTTTCGTGTTCCGCTGGAATGTTCGCCGCGGTTAGTCTGGAAATTCATGTACAATTTCGGCTGGAAAAGTATGCGGAATATGAGCCGGTTTGAAAAAAGGCAAGCACGGGGAGAGCCTTTTTTCCCTGCATTTGTCATGATTTCCGTAACGGAAAGCTGCAACCTGTCATGCAGCGGATGCTGGGTCTCTCCGGACGGCAGAAAGTCGCTGACGCCTGCCCGGCTGGAGGGCATCATCGACAGCTGCAGGCGGAAAGGCTCCTTTTTCTTCGGCATTCTGGGCGGCGAACCACTAATGTACAAAGGGCTGCTCGACGTCATGGAACGGCACGGAGACTGTTATTTTCAACTTTTCACGAATGGTATTCTGCTGACCGGCGAAGTGGCGATGCGTCTGAAAAAGATGGGAAACGTCACGCCTCTGATTAGCATCGAGGGGTTGAAAGAGGAAAGCGACGTCCGGCGCGGGAAAAAGGATGTTTTCGAGAGAACGCTTGCGGGGGTGCGCGCCTGCCGTAAAGCCGGACTGATATTCGGCGTTGCCGCCAGCATCTGCAAAAGTAATTACAGCGACCTGGTCAGCAGGGAATACATCGACCGGATAGCAAAAGAAGGCGCTCACTATCTGTGGTATTACCTTTACCGTCCCGTCGGAACCGAACCGAATGTGGGAAATGCGCTGGAGAAAGAACAAATCCTGGAGTTCAGGCGTTTCATTGTCGAACAGCGGAAGAACGCGCCGCTGTTTATTATCGAAACATACTGGGACGACAAAGGAAACGCGCTGTGTCCCGGGGCGACAGGTATGAGTCACCACATTGCTCCATCGGGCGCCGTGGAATTTTGTCCGCCCCTGCAACTGTCGACTGATTCCGTCAGCGGCGACGGGTCCGACCTGGCCGGGATATTCGAAAAGTCAACATTCCTGACCGGCCTCCGGAAAATGACGGCCGGGAGTTCCCGGGGATGCATTTTGCTGGAAGACCCGGAGAAACTGGTCGCGTTCCTTGAAAAACACAATGCCGCAGATTCAACAAGCCGGCAGACGGTTCTCGAAGAATACAAAACGATGTGTCCCGTCGCGGGACATCATACGATAGAAAAAATTCCCGAAGTAAATGTTTTTTACAGGATGGTAAAGAAAAAATACTTCTTCGGTTTTGGCGCTTACGGATAATTGATATGAATGGAAGATAAACAGACATACAAGGTTCCGCCCACCCTGAAAGAACGGTGCGATTTGCGAAATCACATCGATTCCTGCGCAAACGAACGGTCGCTGACGCCGCCTCTGTCAATGAATGACCTGTCGCGGTTGTCGGACATGCTGATAAACGCGCGCAGCCTCAATCCCGAAATCAAGGGATGGCTGATGGTTGAGTTCAACAACTGCGCCTGGCGCAAAACGGTAGCCGCAGTCCCCTGCGAAAGGCGCATACTGCTGTTGCCGAAATGCCTGGCCCATTCGGACAGATGCGAAGCCGGCGTTGACGAACTCGGACTTTTATGCCATCGCTGCGGCCACTGCTCCATTCCCGGTTTGCAGGACGAAGCCGACCGTCTCGGCATGATGAGTATCGTGGCGGAGGGTTTTACGGCGGTTATCGAATTAATAGAAAACCGCGTTGTTGACACGGTAATCGGCGTTGGCTGCCTCGAATCGCTCGAAAAGGTTTTTCCGCTGCTCATTGACGGTGCGGTTCCGGGATTAGCCGTTCCGCTGAATGTTTCGGGATGCAGGGATACGGATGTAGACCGTCATTATGTGGAAGAATTAATCGGCATGCGGTCGGAGGAGGAAAGCAGGCTGCTTGATTACGGCCTGCTGAAGTCGACTGTCGGGGAATGGTTCTCCGCCGGGAACCTGAAATCAATCCTGACTCCCGCGAGCGAACAGACCTCTTCCGCAGCGCTGGAGTGGATAAGTAACGGCGGGAAACGGTGGCGTCCGTACCTGCTTGCGGCCATTTATCAGGCTTTGAGCCGTCCGGGGGAGGAAATCATACCGGATGAGATTCGACTGGCGGCCGTTGCGGTGGAATGTTTCCACAAGGCGTCGCTCGTGCACGATGATATACAGGACAACGACCTGACGCGTTACGGAAAACAGACGGTCAACGCACGGCATGGCGTTCCCGTCGCCATCAATGTGGGCGACATCCTGCTTGGGGAGGGGTATCGCCTGCTGTCGCAGTGCGGTCGCATGGAACTTGTGAAAATTGCCGCCGACGCCCATATCGCCCTGTGCAAGGGTCAGGGGATGGAGCTGGAATGGAGCCGTTCGCCCCGGCCGGTAACGATGGATTTTGTACTGGAAATCTTCTGCAACAAGACGGCGCCCGCATTTGAGGTCGCACTGATGACGGGCATGATTTGCGCGGGAGGCGACGCCGGGCTGGGGCGTATCCTCCATCATTATTCCCGTTCGCTGGGTATCGCCTATCAGTTGCTGGATGATATTGCCGATTTTGAAACGGAGGAAACGGAGGGAAAGCCGGAATTAAGGCCGTCGGCCGTATTGGCCGCGCTTTGCGGGAACAGTCCCGACAGCGGGTTTGTGGATGCGCTGCTGTCCGCCGACAATGTGAGGCTGTTCATGAACCGTGCGGAAAATCAGCCTCTGCTGCGGGATGCGCTCGACAAAGTAAGGGCGATGTCCCGGCAATATCACGACGATGCGCTGGAGGCATTGCGCGAAATAACGAACGTTGAACTCAAACGGTTGCTTTTCAGAGTTGCGAAACGGATTTTAAAACAGAACGGCGCATGAAGGAGACATTGTCGATAAAACTGTTCAGGACTTTGAATAAAGGCCGTGAACGATTGGGGAAAGATGCCGTTTCGCGGATTTCCCGCTTCGTCGCGTCGCAGAAAACCGGCGACGACGCTTTCGTCAACAAAAGCAAAAACGCCGACGTTTACTATACCATGTTCGGATGGCTGCTGTCATGCGTGCTGGATATTCGTCTGGACAATAAAAAGACGGCTCATTACGTGGAAGAACTGCGCACGGATTCGATGGATTTGATTCACTGTGCGGCATACGCGCGCTGCCGGATGATTCGCCGGTTGCCCGGCGGCAAAGCCGGATGGATACGGAAGATGCTGCCTGCGAATCGCGGCCTGGAGACGGCGACGCTCCGCTTCCTGCGGACGGGAAACGGGACGGGAACGGGACGGTTTGCGGTAAAGCCGGACAGCGCGTACAGCGGTTTTCCGCACGGCGACCCGGAATCGCCCTACAGCCGGTTCCTCCGCCTGTCAATGCTTGAGGATACCGGACAAAAGTACGACGGAACAGCCGAAACCGTCCATTCGCTGTCTGCATACAAAGCGCCGGGAGGGGGCTATTCCAACATAAGACAGTCGACGGTCTCCGGCGACGTTCGCGCGGGCGGCCGGGCGACAACAAATGCAACGGTTGCAGCCCTGGCTGTCATCGGTCAGCTGGACGGATACCGGCTAAACGACGACGTCCTGTTCCTGCGCGACATGCAGCATGAGACCGGCGGGTTTGCCGCAACCGTGCAGTCGCCCGTCCCCGACCTGCTGTCGACAGCGACCGCTCTTTTCATGCTTCGCTGCCATGATATTGAGCCGAAAATTTCTCCCCGCGATTTCATAGAAGCCCACTGGCTTGATTCGGGAGGCTTTGCGGCAACACTGGCGGACGGTACGAGCGATGTGGAATATACGTTCTACGGACTGCTGGCGATGGGCGCATTAATTTAGTGATTAATGGTTAGTGATTAATGATTAATAATTGGCGATTAATGGTTAATGATTGGCGGTTAATGATTAATAATTGGCGATGTAGGGGCGTCCCTTGCGGGCGCCCGTAATGATTGGCGATTAATTCACGAATCGGATGAAGAAATTTATAAACGGGATGAAAACATTTTCAAACGGGATGAAAATTTTTTGTGATGAGATAGAAACCTTTTGTGATGGGATAGAAACCTTTTGTGATGAGATGAAAATTTTTTGTAATGGGATGAAAATTTTTTGTGACGGGATGAAATTTTTTTGTGATGGGATGAACTCCATTTATGATGGGATGAAAATTTTTTGTGATGGAATGAACTCCATCCGTAACGTAACGGGATTCATCCCGTTCGTGACGGTTTCCATCCCGTTACAAAAAATTTCCATCCCATCACAAAAGGTTTCCATCCCATTACAAAAAACTTTCATCTCATCACAAAAAATTTCCATCTCATCACAAAAAATCTTCATCCCATCACAAAAAATTTCATCCAATGCAGAATAAAAATTATATTCAGAGAGAATAAAAACATGATTAATAAATTAATATGAATACTCAATATAAGACCAAAACCAGCCCTCCAGCCATTGCGAGCGGCGTCTCCCTCCCCGTCATTGCGAGGAACGAAGCAATCCAGGCACAGGCGACAGCCTGGATTGCTTCGTTCCTCGCAATGACGGGAGAAATACAATGCACAAAAATATCCCGCGTGAAGTCCAAGCTCCGTGCCGTCAGGTACGGAATGTCGGTAGAAAATGCCGGAGGCCTGTCCAGGCCCGTGCCGTCAGGTACGGAATGTGGTGACAGTCACATAGCGTACCTGACGGCACGCGGAAAA
>JAIRYY010000114.1 GCA_031267485.1 Tannerella sp. | reverse complement strand
GGAGGCCGTCCTACTACGTAGGACGACCCCTCGCAACCTGAAAAACGCCGTCCTACATAATAGGACGACTCCTTCCGACCTGAAAAAAACCGTCCTACATAGCAGGACGACCCCTTCCGGCATCCGAAATGCCGTCCTGCATAGTAGGACGGGGTGATGTCAAAAGAACGGTTTGCCGGTGTTGCGGCGGAAAGTTCCGCGTAAGAAAAGAGGTTGGAATTTTGTACCGGTACTACCGGTACCGTAATATAACGCATGGCGGCGGATACAAATCCGGCAGCGCATGGAATTATTTCGTGATTTTCGGGGGATTTATTTTCGGGGAAATGTGCTATACGCGCGCGCGTATGCACGTTTTTTAATTTTCTATCTACGCCTGCCCGTCTCTCTCTCTCTCTCTCTCTCTAATAAAATACGGGTAGCATCCAAATCCTGGATATTAAAAGAAGTTTCCAATATGTTAAAGTTATAGAACCGCATAATTAATAGGCTGATGTTTTTAAATTTTCCGCACAAATATAGGACGATTTTTTATTATACAAGAAAAAACGCTCCCAAATTATTGTTAATTAACTTTCGTGCAGGCGTGGAGGTCAAGATTGTGAGGTGGAAATAAAAAGGCTCTAAACGTTATCAAGCCGTTCTTTGCGAGCGTAGCGAAGCAATCCGGAGGCACAGACGATGGGCCGCACAACCGTCTTTACCGTATGCGCCTGGATTGCTTCACTTCGTTCGCAATGACGGAATAGGGTTTCTATTGATATGAATTTGTCACGTCAAAAAAAGTTACTATTCTATTATAATTTGTTGAAATACAAGGTCGGACTGGCTGCTTTCATAAAGGATTCCGATCGTCGAGCCGTTTATCGAAGTAATACACGAATAACCCCGTCCGGCATATTCATCAAGAAGTATATGACAGGCTTCCGGCCATGTATTCCCGTCGTCAAAACTCATTTTAAGCGTGATATGGTCGCGTCTGGAATATGATTCGGGATTTACGAACAGCAGGACGCTTTTTTCTTTTCCGTCCTGTCGGTATACACGTTTGTGAATGTTTGCCATACAGTCGGCTCTATCAATGCTTTGCGTGAAGTCGGGCGCTCTGTCCATGTCCTGCCCGGGTCTGTTGTTGCGCCGGCTCCCTGTCATTGCTGTCATTTCCGGCTGTTACAGTTCAATCCGGCCTTTGCCGCGGCGGATTATTTCGAAAGGTTCCGCGGTGCAGTTTATGACCGTCGAGCCTTCGATGTCGCCGTATCCGCTGTCGATGACAATGTCCACGTCCTCGCCGTATCGTTCGTATATCAGTTCCGGGTCGGTCGCATATTCCGGCTCTTCCGGGTCGTGGGGGACGGAGGCGGTCATGACGGGGTGTCCCAGCTCCCTGCATATCTCGTGGATGATGGGATTGCCGGGCATGCGGATGCCGACTTCTTTCCTGTTTTTGTAGATTTTGGGCAGGTTATTGCTGGTCGGTAAAATAAAGGTGTAAGGCCCCGGCAGATAGTCGCGTATCAGTTTGAATACCGCATTGCTGACTTTTGCATGTTCGCTTATATCCGAAATGTCGTAGCAGATTATGGAGAGATTACTCTTTTGCGGATTTACGCCCTTCAGCCTGCATATCTGTTCGACCGCACGCACATTCAGCGCATCGCAGCCGATAGCATACATCGTGTCGGTAGGGTAAATAACCAGACCGCCCTCCCGCAATACGCCTACAACCTTACGGATATCCTTCGGATTGGGATTTTCCGGATAAATCCTGAGTAACATAGTTTACAAATTTTTAATCCAGCCGCAAAAATAAGGAAAATAATGGAATATCCTCTGTTTTTAATGTTTATTCGCGGTAGTATATGCGTTTGACGCGGGGGGAGATGGATGTCAGAATCTCGTAAGGAATGGTTCCGGTTTTGCGGGCAAGCTCGTCGACCGTGAGTTCGCCGTTGAAGATGATAACCCGGTCGCCCTCGTTCGCCTCCACATCCGTAACGTCAATCATGCAGGTATCCATGCAGATGTTTCCCACGATAGGGCAGCGTTTGCCCCTGACAAGCGCTTCTCCCGTTCCGTTGCTCAGGTGGCGGTCCAGCCCGTCCGCATATCCGACGGGGATGACGGCGATTCGGGAATCGCGCGCCACGAACGTCCTGCGTCCGTATCCCACGGAATCGCCCCGGGGCACGCTCCGTATCTGCAGAATGACGGTTTTGAGCGAGCACACGCATTGCAGTCCGTCCATTTTCCCGGATGCGCTTACGCCGTACAGCGAGATGCCGAGGCGCACCATATCCAGCTGATACTCCGGGAACCGTTCGATGCCGGCGGAGTTCAGGATGTGTTTCAGCACGGGATAGCCCAGTCCCTTCTCGAGCGCTGATGCCGCTTTGGAGTAGATGCCGGCCTGTTTCCGGGTGAAATCGTCGAACTCCGGCAAATCGCTTCCGGCGAGGTGCGAAAAGACGGAGCGCACGACCAGGCCGCTTTGCATCTTCAGCCTGCGGCATATTTCCGGGACGTCTCCCGGTTCAAATCCCAGGCGATGCATGCCCGTATCTATTTTTATGTGCACGGGGAACGACGTGATGCCGCGGCGTGCAGCATCCTTTACCAGCGCGTCCAGCAGACGGAAACTGTAAATTTCCGGCTCGAGCATGTAATCGAACAGAAGGGGGAAACTGCCGGGTTCCGGGTTCATCACGATGACGGGAATGGAGATGCCCTCCCTGCGCAAATCCTTGCCTTCGTCGGCAACCGCAACGGCCAGATAATCGCAGCGGCGCTCCTGCAGCGTCTTCGCCGGTTCGGACGAGCCGATGCCGTAACCGAACGCTTTCACCATGCAAACCATTTTGGTTTTGGGATGAAGACGTGAACGGTAGAGGTTGAAATTGTGAATAAGCGCGTCGAGGTTGACTTCCAGTATGGTCTCGTGCACTTTCTTCTCAAGCAGGGCGGTGATATTTTCGAAGTGAAACGAGCGGGAACCTTTGAGCAGTATGATTTCGTCGCGGAACATATCCTGCCTGAAAGAATAGATAAATTCGGAAGTGGAGCCGTAAAAAGCCGTCTCCATGCCTTTAAACAGATATCCGTATTCGCTGATGCCGGGGCCGATGCCAATCAGGCGTCCGGTCCTTTTCCGGCCAAGAAGTTCCGCCACCTTTCCGTACAGCGATTTGGGCGTCATTCCCGTCTGCAGAATATCGGAAAGTATGACCGTAGTTTTCAGACTCCTGTCCGCGCGGCGGCTCTGCTGAAAATCGAGCGCCACGTGCAGCGAGTTGATGTCGGAATTATACGTGTCGTTGATAAGCCGGCAGCCGTTAATCCCGTCTTTAGCCTCAAGGCGCATGGCCACCGGTTCCAGCGAGGCGAAAACGTCGTCTTTGCCGGTGATACCCGGCGGGTTCAGGTAAAACATCACGGCCATGCAGTGGATGATATCTTCAATAAAGGCATCGTCGACGAAGGGGACGATATACTCGTGCATGATGCCCAGCGTCGTACAGCGCAATTTCGTAGCCGTCGCGCCCTTTTCGATGGAATTGACAAACATGGCGGCATCGGCGTCCCTGCGGCTCCAGCCTATCGCCTTGTACGAGAGGCACATGGCCTCCAGCGCGTGCTCTATCGGCTTGTCGTCCGCATTGTATACGATGACGCTGCAGTCAATGAAAAGCGACAGTTTTTCCATGCATTTTTCTTTGGCGGAGCTGAAATTCTCCTGATGCGCTTCGCCGATGTTCGTAATCAGCCCGACCGTCGGCAGAATCATGGGGCGCAGCCGGTCCATTTCGTCCGGTTTTGAAATCCCGGCCTCAAAAATGGCCAGCGTATGCTGCCCGTTCATCTCCCAGATGGAAAGCGGCACGCCAATCTGCGAATTATAACTGCGCGGAGAGCGCACGATGTTGAAATCCGTACGCATGAGCTGATACAGGAGTTCCTTTACAACCGTTTTCCCGTTGCTCCCCGTTATTCCGATAACCGGTATGGAGAAACGCCTGCGGTGACAGGCCGCGAGCTTTTGCAGCGCATCCGTGGCATTTTTCACAAAAAGAAAATCCGCATCCGGCATCTTCCCGTACAGTCCGGGAAACTCGTCCGTCACGACAAAACTTCTGACGCCCAGCCTGTATAAATCATCCACATATTTATGCCCGTCGTTTGTCTTCGTCTTAATGGCGAAAAACAGGCTCGTTTCGGGAAATGAAAGCGTACGGCTATCCGTCAGGAGGTGGGAAATCTTCCTGTCGTGTATCGATTGATATTCAGCCCCGATGATATCCGAAATTTCCTTAACAGAATAGTCCATTTAGTTTTATAATTAGTTATTTTCCAGTCTTTTTTCGACTTCCTTTTCGTCTGTTGAGATGCAAATATACGGGTTTTTATCCCGCAGTTGCCGGATTTTTAACAATGTTTGCATTAAAAATCGCTTACAGGCCTCCCTGTCGGGCGTCATGGGCTTGTGATTCAGATTTTTCCTGATTGCCGCCACGTCCCTCATGCAGGACAGCGTTTCACGGTCCATGTACGTGTCGCAGAATCTTTCCCATATATAATCAATCGCCGGCGGGGAGGGATGAATCATGTCCTCGGCGTAAAACCGGTAATCGCGCAGCTCGTCCATCATCAGCTCGTAGGCCGGAAAATACGCAGTCCGGCCGGGAAACTGCTCCGTCAAAGCCTGTTCTGCCAGGAGCAGCGTGGATTTGCTTACCTGGTTAAGATGCGCCCCGTCTTTTCCGTGGCGGACCGGACTGACGGTGAATATGACTTTCAGCAGGGGATTCGCGCGCCACAGTTCGTTCAGCAGGGCAGACCATTCATCCGCAATACGGTTTACCGTGAGGCGCTCGCGGACAAAATCCGTTTCGGGCAGCTTGTGACAGTTGGCGACCGCGAAGGCGCCGCTCTTATGGCGGTAAGCGTAAGCCGTCCCAAAGGTGACGGTCAGGCGGGAACTGAGGCGCAAATGCATGGCGGCGTGCTCCAGCGCCCCGTTTATCCCCGACAGGCACTTGCCGGCGGAAACGTCCGAAAATCGCCCGTGATGCGCAAAACTGTGATACAGCCCGTTGTGGAAAAACAAATCGTCCTCCGTAAACGGTACCGGATTCAACATCCGCCGACACGCGGAGGCTACGGACAGCGGATTATACAAAACGCCGAACGGATTAACCGCCACGTTGAATCCACATTCCGACATCCTGCCGCCCATATTGTCGGCAAAACAGGAGCCGACAGACAGAATGTTGTCCCTGTAGGAAATCCCGAACGGCGCTTCCGGTATTTTCACGTATGTGCAGTAGTTTATCATCTCTTTCCGTTTTTTTTATTGTTGACGGGAAACTGCGCAAAAGTAACAATCAAATTTCAAATAATGAATTTTACGGCTGAAATATCCGGTTATGCGTTGTGCCGGAGTGATTTTTTTCGCGCGCCTGCCCCGAAAAATAAACGGGCTTATTTTGTATTTCTTCCGGCATTGCATATCTTTGTGGCTTCAAAAATTTAAAGCATTAAACAAAGTGGCAAAAACAAAGTATATTTTCGTGACGGGAGGCGTCGTGTCTTCCCTGGGCAAGGGGATTGTTTCGGCGTCGCTGGGGAAGTTGCTTCAGGCGCGGAATTACAGGGTGACGATACAGAAGTTCGACCCGTATATCAACGTCGACCCCGGGACGCTTAACCCGTATGAACACGGGGAGTGTTTCGTTACGGTGGACGGGCGCGAGGCCGACCTGGACCTCGGACATTATGAGCGTTTCCTGAATGTTCCGACAACGCGTGCAAACAATATCACGACCGGCCGTATTTATCAGAATGTGATAGATAAGGAGCGGCGCGGCGATTTCCTGGGCAAGACCGTGCAGGTCATCCCGCATATCACGGACGAGATAAAGCGCAATGTCAAATTGCTGGGGACGAAAAACCGGTATGACTTCGTGATTACGGAAATAGGCGGGACGGTCGGCGATATCGAATCGCTGCCTTTCCTCGAAAGCGTGCGCCAGCTGAAGTGGGAACTCGGAAAAGACTGCCTGTGCGTTCATCTCACGTACGTGCCGTTCATCGCGGCCGCCAAGGAATACAAGACAAAGCCCACGCAACATTCCGTGAAACAGCTGCAGGAACTTGGCGTGCAGCCGGATATTCTGGTTCTTCGCACCGAGCATGAGCTTGACGCGCCCATCCTCCACAAGGTGGCGCTCTTCTGCAATGTCTCGAAAGAGGCGGTCATGCAGTCGGTCGACGTCCCGACCATATACGAGGTGCCGCTTATGCTCCGGCGTCAGAAGATGGACGAGATTCTGCTCGACAAAGTCGGGCTTCCCATTGGTCCCGCACCCGAAATGAAGCCGTGGAAAGATTTTCTGCACCGCAAGAGCACGGCGGTAAAAGTCGTCAGGATTGCGCTTGTCGGCAAATATGTCGAGCTGCAGGACGCCTACAAGTCGATTGAGGAATCGCTGCTTATCGCTTCGATATACAACGACCGCGTGCTCGACCTGCATCTTGTCCACTCGGAAAAGGTCAGCGAGGCGAACGTGGAGGAACTGTTGAAGGATATGGACGGGATTGTGATAGCGCCCGGTTTCGGCCAGCGCGGTATTGAAGGCAAGTTTGTGGCGCTGAAATATGCCCGCGAACACGACCGGCCATGCTTCGGCATCTGCCTCGGCATGCAGTGCATGGTTGTGGAGTATGCCCGCAATGTGCTGGGGCTTGAAGGCGCCAACTCGACGGAGATGGAACCGAACGCGCCCTACAAGGTGATTGACCTGATGGAAGAACAGAAGAACATCACGAATCTGGGAGGAACGATGCGGCTTGGCGAATATGACTGCGAGCTGAAAAAAGGTACGAAAGTGTATGATGCCTACGGAAAACAGCACATACAGGAGCGCCACCGTCACCGTTACGAGTTCAACAATGAGTTCAAGGCGCGGTTTGAAAAAGCCGGGATGAAATGTGTCGGCGAGAATCCCGAAACGAACCTCGTCGAGGTCGTCGAAGCGCCTGACCTCAAATGGTATGTTGGCGTGCAGTATCACCCGGAATACAGCTCCACAGTCATTAAGCCCAATCCGCTGTTTGTCGGCTTCGTGAAAGCTGCAACCGATGGAAAATAAACGATATACTTTATAATAATCAATACGAATGGACAAAAATACGGTAATAGGCTTTGTTTTGATAGGACTTGTTCTGATAGGTTTCAGCTGGCTCAACAGGCCGTCGGAAGAACAGATGGAAGCCCGGAGACGTTATCAGGATTCGATAGCGTCGGTAATGCAGGAGATGCAGAAAACTGCGGCTGAACAGGCGGCCGTCAGGGAAGCGTCGTTCACGGAGGCCCCGCCGGAGGGTGTCCCCGATTCCCTGCGGCAGGTGTTCTCCGATTCGCTGCTTCAGGTGCAGTTGCGGAATAATTACGGCGCGTTCGCCCAGGCGGTCAGCGGTACGGACGAAGTGATAACGCTTGAAAATGACAACATGGAGGTCAGGATAAGCAGCAAGGGCGGTCAGGTATGCTATGTGCGGGTGAAGGATTATGTCACTTACGGGAAAGAACCGTTAGTGTTGTTTGACCGGGGCGATTCCCGCTTTAACGCGACCTTTGTCACGGCGACAAACCGTGTGGTGAATACTTCCGACCTGTATTTCACGCCTGTCAGGGATGCTTCTCAAAATACCGTGGTGATGCGCCTTGCGGTGGGCGAGGGGGGTGTTGTGGACTTTGTATATACGCTCAACCCGGATGATTACATGCTGAACTTTACGATTCGGACGAGCGGACTGAACGGCCTGCTCGCGCCCTCGACGAATGCGCTGGATATTCAGTGGAGCCAGAAGATGAGGACGCTCGAAAAGGGACGCAAGCTCGAAAACCAGTACACCGGATTGTATTACAAGTTCTTTACCGGCGACGTGGAGCATTTCGGAGAGGCGAAAGATGAGGATAAACAACTGTCGAACCGCCTTAAATGGATAGGTTACAAAAACAAATATTTCACGTCGGCGCTGATAGCCGACGGCGTTTTCGCGGCGACCACGCTCACTGCCCGGCAGGAGCTTTCGGACGCAAAATATCTCAAGGAGTTTAAGACGGCAACGGCCGTTGAGTTCGGTATTGCAGGCGATGAATCCATCGGATTCCGCTATTTCTTCGGGCCGAACAAATACAGCCTGCTGCGCTTGTATGACAGGGATATCTCATCCGAACAGCAGCTGGACCTTGACAACCTCGTCCCGATGGGCTACCAGTGGGTGCGCCCAATCAATAAATTCTTCATATTGCCGATATTTGATTTTCTGGGCAAATTCATGACCAATTACGGTCTTATCATATTCCTCCTGACCCTGGCCGTCAAACTGGTACTGTTCCCGCTGACCTATAAATCGTACATGTCGCAGGCCAGGATGCGCGTTTTGCGTCCGCAGGTGGAAGCCCTGAAACTTAAATTCCCGAAGAAGGAGCAGGCGATGGAATTGCAGCAGGCGACGATGGCGCTGTACAGCAGCGCCGGCGCCAGTCCGCTGACCGGCTGTCTGCCGATGCTGCTCCAGATGCCGTTTCTCATTGCGCTCTACTGGTTGTTCCCCACATCGATGGAACTTCGCCAGCAGGGCTTCCTGTGGGCGGAAGACCTCTCGACCTACGACGCCGTCATATCATGGAATATGAATATCCCTCTGATAAGCTCATTCATCGGAAATCATATCAGCCTGTTCTGTCTGCTGATGACGGCCGTGAATCTGGTGCAGACAAAGGTGACGATGAATATGAACAATACGGGGCAGCAGCAGATGCCGGGAATGAACATGATGATGTACCTCATGCCGCTGATGTTTTTCTTTATATTCAACCAGAGTTCCGCCGGACTGAGCTACTATTTCCTCGTTTCCACACTGATAACGATTGCGCAGACAATGGCGTTCCGCTTTGGTATCAACGAGGAAAAACTGCTTGCAAAACTTGAGGCGAACAAAAAGAAACCGAAAAAGAAATCCGGTTTTATGCAGCGTCTGGCCGAAGCGCAGCGCGTGCAGCAGGAACAGTTGCGCAAACAGCAGAAAGAACGCGATAAACGCCAGACTTCGGGAAAACGCTGAACCGGGGATGCTAATTTTCCCGGACGCAGGCGCGGGAGTGGACGCAGGCGCGGAGAAAGGCCAGCGCTTTTTCCATATCGCCGGGCGTGTCGATTCCGATTGTCTCCAGATGCGTTATCCCGACTTTTATCCTGTATCCGTTCTGAAGCCAGCGCAACTGTTCGAGGCTTTCGGCCGTTTCGAGCGAAGATGGCGGCAATGCGGTAATTTCCCTTAAAACGTCGGCGCGGTACGCATATAATCCGATATGCTTGTAAAAGGTATGCGTTTTGAGCCATTCCGTATACTCTTCTCCCCGGATATAGGGGATGACGGAGCGGCTGAAATACATCGCCTCGTTACGGTTGTTGAGAACCACTTTCGGGGTATTCGGGTTGAACAGCATCTGCTCAAAATCGCCGTCCCTGTCGAACGGCTTCACGAGCGTGGCGATTTGCGTGCCGGATTCGGAAAAACAGCTTTTGAGCAGTTCTATCTGTTCCGGCTGAATGAATGGCTCATCGCCCTGAATATTTATCACGACGTCCGGTTCGCCTCCGGCTTTGCAGTAAGCCTCGTAGCAGCGGTCGGTTCCGCTGCTGTGCTTTTCGGAAGTGAGGATGACGTCGCCTCCGAATTTTTTTACGGTTTCCGCAATCCGTTCGTCGTCGGTCGCCACATACAGCCTGCCGACGGTATCCCGTACCTGTTCGTAAACCCGCTGTATCATGGTTTTGCCGTCCATATCAACCAGAGGCTTGCCGGGAAAACGCGTTGACGCATAGCGGGAGGGGATTATTCCAAGAAAGTTCATGTCTTTT
>JAIRYY010000110.1 GCA_031267485.1 Tannerella sp. | reverse complement strand
GTCGCGGTGGGAGCGGATGCCGAGCCTGTCGAGGCAGGAGCAGCCGCCGAAGCGGATGCCGAGCCTGTCGAGGCGGGAGCAGCCGCCGAAGCGGTCGCCGAGCCTGCCGAGGCGGGAGCGGCCGGCCAGTCCATCAGCATGATGCGCTCCCTGTCCGCTTCAAACCCGGCGCGCCGCATGCTTAGCCACAGCAGCTTCGTGCCGTCGGGCGAGAACTGGGGCGACCGGTCGTATCCCGGCATACCGGGCGTAAGCAGCCGTGTCTGTTTCGTCGCCACGTCGTATGCATACAGGTCGGAGTTTGTCTGAAACGCGTATGCTTTTCCCGTCAGTTTTTTGCACGTGTAGACAATCGTCTTTCCGTCCGGGCTCCAGGCGATTTCTTCCGTTCCCCCGAAAGGTTTCGTCGGAGAATCGCAGGGTTCGTCCGGCATGATGTCCTCCACGTCCGTCACCCTGCCCGAACGGATGTCGCCGACGTAAAGATGGCTGTAGCGGCCGTCTTTCCACGAATCCCAGTGGCGGTACATCAAATCGTCGTAGATATAGGCGTTCGCCCGGTCGAGGTCGCCGTATATCTCCGCGCCCGTATACCGTTCCAGCTTTGTGGATATGACGAGCAGTATCCTGTCCTCCGCCGGCGCATAGACAAAGCCGTCGACCGGTTCCCCGAGTTCGGATACCTGCGTCTCCTTTCCCGTATCCGGGTCAATGTTCCACAGTTTCCCGTCGCGCAGAAAAGCAATCGCCCGTCCCGACGGAAGCCAGGCAAGCGAGCTTTCCCGCGTGGCGGTCTTCGTGAGCTGTTTCCCGTTCCTGCCGTCCGTATCCATCACATAAATATCCGAGTTACTCCTGTTTTCCGGGATGCTGTAATACGTCACCGTACAGGCGACGCGCCGTCCGTCGGGAGCGACACATACGCTGCCGACGCGCCCGAACGCCCATAATACTTCCGGCGTCATCTGTCCGTTTTCCGTCTTCACGTCCGGCTGTCCGATGTAAGCCGCCTCCGGAGAAGTCCCTCCGTCTTGCCGTTTCGTGCCGTTGCAGGCCATTATTGCTACCATAGAAATTGCTGTGACTGTTTTTTTCATTACAATAAAGTTTTAAACCAAATGAGGTGCAAATGTATAAATTTTGTTTAGATTTGCGGCGGATTTTTTACGGTAATTTTTTTAGACGGTCATGAATTACAGGATTATATTGGCATCCGGCTCCCCGCGCCGGAAGGAACTGCTGAAGGGTCTGGATATTGATTTCGAGGTGCGCGTGATACCCGGAATCGACGAAACGCACCCGCCGGATACTCCGCCGGACGGGATTCCGGTCTGCCTGGCGCGCAGGAAAGCGGACGCTTATCTCGCAACAATGAAGCCCGACGAACTTGTCATTACGGCTGATACGGTGGTCGTGCTCGACGGCGACGTCCTGGAGAAACCGGCGGACAGGGATGACGCCATCCGGATGCTCCACCGCCTGTCGGGACGGAAACACCGGGTCATAACGGCCGTGGCGCTCACAACCGTCGACCGCAGAACGGAGTTTTCCGTCGTGTCGACCGTCGATTTCGCAGAACTTGCCGCCGCAGAAATCGAATACTACGTAGACCGCTACAAACCTTTCGACAAGGCCGGCGCCTACGGCATACAGGAGTGGATTGGCTACATCGGCGTACGCGGCATCGAGGGCTCGTTTTATAACGTGATGGGCCTCCCTGTTCAAAGGTTATACCGGGAGCTGGAAAAATTAGCGTAAATTAGTGATTAGTGAATTAGTGATTAGTGATTAGCGTAAATTAGTGATTAGCGTAAATTAATGATTAGTGAATTAGTGATTAGTGATTAATGGTTGTGGGGGTGTCTCGAAAGCCACATTCCGTCGTCATTATGAGGAGGAACGACGAAGCAATCCGGTTATTATCGGGTATTTCCGGATTGCTTCACTTCGTTCGCAATGACGGAACAGGGCTTTTGAGATACCCCTAACGTCAGTTCGATGTAAGATAAAGATATGAATTACCTGTTTATTGCCCGGCGGCCCGGAAGCGCATACGCGGAAGGCTTACCCGCGTATACGCCGAAGGTTTTTCGGTGTATACGCTGCAGGCCTACCCGCGTATACACCGAAGGTACTATCGGTGTATACACCGAAGGTACTACCCGCGTATACACCGGAGGCCTACCCGCGTATACACCGAAGGTACTATCGGTGTATACACCGAAGGTGCTATCGGTGTATACACCGAAGGTACTATCAGCGTATACACCGAAGGTACTATCGGTGTATACACCGAAGGTACTATCGGTGTATACACCGAAGGTACTATCAGCGTATACACCGAAGGTACTACCTGCCTATAGGCAGCAGGCCTATCTGCCTATACGCCGAAGGATTACCTGCCTGTACGCGGAAGGATTATCCGCGTATACGCGGAAAGCCGGGAAGCGTATGCCGCGATGTACCGGAAGCGTATTGCCCGGAGGGTATTCCTGTCAATCGCTTTATTCTCCGCAGGAGATTCACCGCTTTTGCATGGCGAAACCACCTGAGGGGGTTGATTCCATATTTTCTATTGATGTGAAAACCCTGACGGACTTTGCTTATATCGAACCCGGGGTCCCTGATTCTTCATTCTCTGTTCTCCATATCATTCCGGGAAAGAGAAAGAGAATATTGTAACCGGCAGGGAATGTATGGCAGATGGGGAGGGCGGCAAGCCTTTATGCTGCCGGATAGCCGGCAGCTATCCGGCAGCTGGTTTTTGGTTATATGGAGAGGATTTTTTTGAATTTTTGCAGGAAGATTTCGGCTTCCGGACGCGACAGGCATAGCGGGGGGAGCAGGCGGATTGTGTTTGTTCCGGCTATTCCGGTGAAGACTTTTTCTTCGAATAACAGCTTTGTACGCGCTTCTTTTATGGATTCGTTAAATTCGATGCCTATCATCAGGCCGCGACCGCGGACTTCTTTTATGCCGTCGCAGGGGAGGGCTTTCAGTTCGCCGAGCAGGAAATCGCCGGTGATGCGGGCGTTTTCCACAAGATTTTCCTTTTCCATGATGTCCAGCACGGATATGGCGGCGGCACATGCCAGGTGATTGCCGCCGAACGTCGTTCCCAACATTCCGTAAACGGGCGTGAACATCGGGCTTATTAACATCCCGCTCATCGGGAAGCCGTTGGCGATGCCCTTTGCCACGGTTATGATGTCCGGGCGTATCCCGGCGTACTGATGGGCGAAGAATTTTCCGCTCCGGCCGTAACCGGACTGTATTTCGTCGAAAATGAGGATGGCCTCATATTTCGTGCACAGCCGGCGCAGGTTCCGGAGAAATTCATCGTCCGGCATCCGGATGCCTCCCACGCCCTGAATGCCCTCGATGATGACCGACGAGACGTCTCCTTTCTTCAGTTCCGCCTCGACGGCCTCGGCGTCGTTCATCAGGACGTATGTGACCGGCAGCATTTCGTTTACCGGGGCGATGATTTTGGGATTGTCCGTCACCCGTACGGCGGCCGACGTGCGGCCATGAAATGAGTGGCGGAACGAGACGATGCGTTTTTTTCCGTTGTGGAACGAGGCCAGTTTCATCGCATTTTCGTTAGCTTCCGCTCCGCTGTTCACCAGGAACAGCGAATAATCCCCGTATCCGCAGGCCTTGCCCAGTTTGTCGGCAAACGTCTGCTGCAGGCTGTTGACGACGAAGTTGGAATAAAAGCCCAGCTTCTGCAGCTGTCCGGTTATCGCCTTCACGTAATCGGGATGGCTGTGTCCGACGGAAATAACGGCATGTCCGCCATACAGGTCGAGATATTCGTTCCCTTCCCTGTCCCAGATATGACATCCTTTTCCTCGTACGATTTCAATATTAAAAAGTGGGTATACGTCAAATAGTTTCATAATATGATTATTTAATTTTTATGTTTAAAATGCGGACGGTTTAAGATGCAGCCCGACCGTTTCTTCGAGGTTGAACAGCAGGTTCATGTTGTGGACGGCCTGTCCGCTTGCCCCTTTCAGCAGGTTGTCGATGACGGACACGATGAGCAGTTTCCCCTCGATTTTCTGCAGGTGAAGCAGGCATTTGTTCGTATTGACAACCTGTTTGAGGTCGGGATTCCTGTCCGTCACAAACGTGAACGAATGGTCGTCGTAGTATTCCCCGTAAATCCGCCTGATCTCGTCCAGTTCGATTTTGCAATCCATATAGGCCGTCGTGAAAATGCCGCGCGCGAAATCGCCGCGTACCGGGATGAAATCTATCGGCGCTTTGAAACTTTTCTGCAGCTGCGCGAGGCTCTGGCGTATCTCGTCCAGATGCTGATGTTCAAAAGGCCTGTATATGGAAATGTTACTGTTCCTCCAGCTGAAATGCGAAGTGTCCGACGGTTTCACGCCGGCTCCCGTGGAACCCGTTATGGCGTTCACGTGAACCGGGTGATTAATCATCAGATGCTTGGCGAGCGGCAGCAGGGCAAGCTGTATGCCCGTGGCAAAACATCCCGGATTGGCCACGTATTTCGACTTGCAGATGGCGCGCCTGTTCAGCTCCGGCAGTCCGTAAACGAACTCGTGCGACGGCGAAGCGATGCGGTAATCCTGGCTCAGGTCAATGATCTTCAAATCTCCGGGGACAGGATGCGACTCGAGGAACTTCTTCGTGTCGCCGTGCGCCGTGCAGAAAAAGAGCAAATCAATCTCTTCCAGCGGAAAGTTGCCTGTGAACCTCATTTCCGTCTCGCCAAACAACCCCTCGTGCACGTCGGCGAGTTTATTCCCGGCATTGCTCGAACTGTTCACAAACACGATTTCCACGTCGGGATGGTTTATCAGCAGGCGTATCAGTTCGCCCGCGGTATATCCCGCGCCTCCGATTATTCCGGTTTTAATCATAGCTCGTCTTCATGATTTGAATAATAGACGCGCAACGGCGTCGATGTCACCCGGATAAATCCCTTGGCGTCGTCGGCCGTCCAGCCTTTCTGCGTTTCGCCGTATTCGCCGAACTTCGTCCGGACAAGGTCGTCTTCCGATTCGACGCCTACGGTCGAGAACGACTGGGGGCGCAATTCGAGTATGACCGTTCCGTTCACATTGCGCTGACTGCTCGTCAGCATCGCCTCAATGTCGCGCATGACCGGCTCCAGGTACTGGCTTTCGTGCAGGAACATACCGTACCAGTTGGCCACCTGGTCTTTCCAGTACTGCTGCCATTTGCTCAGCGTATATTTTTCCAGGAAACGGTGCGCCCCGATAATGAGCATGGGCGCCGCCGCCTCGAAGCCTACGCGCCCCTTGATGCCGACAATCGTGTCGCCGACATGCATGTCGCGGCCTATCCCGTATGCCGCGCCTGTCTCCTCCACAGCCTGAATCGCCTTTATCCTATCCCCGTACGTTTCGCCGTTGACCGCATGTATCTGTCCCTCCCTGAACTCGATGCGCAACTGCTCGCTTCCCGTCTTTTCGACTTTCTTCAGATAGGCGCTTTCGGGAAGTCCCTGAGCCGAATCGAGAATTTCACCCCCGCAAATGGAGGTGCCCCATATCCCTACATTATAGGAATACTTCAGTTTGGCAAAATCGGCCTCGAAACCGTTCCGGTTGAGGTAGTCAATCTCATACTGCCGCGTGAGGGTCATGTCGCGCGTAAGCGTGATGATTTCCATTTCCGGCGCCATAACCAGAAACGTCATGTCGAAACGCACCTGGTCGTTGCCCGCGCCCGTGGAACCGTGCGCAATCGCGTCGGCGCCAATCTCTTTCGCATAGCGCGCAATGGCGATGCCCTGGAAAATGCGCTCGGACGAAACCGACACCGGGTAAGTCCCGTTGCGCAGGACGTTTCCATAAATCATGTACTTGAGGCTCTTTTCGTAGTATTCTTCCGTCACGTCAATCGTAACGTATCCCCTGGCGCCGAGCCTGTACGCGTTTTCTTCGTTCGTTCTCAGCTGTTCTTCGCTGAATCCGCCGGTATTGGCGCAGGCGGCATAGACCTCATACCCTTTTTCTTTCGCCAGATACATGACGGTGAACGACGTGTCGAGGCCGCCACTGAAAGCGACTACAACTTTTTTCCTTTTACTTTCGTTTTCCATTTTATGTTTATATAGTGATTAATGATTAATGATTAGTGATTAGTCCGCCGGCAATGACGACATCCGGCTTTCCTCCATTTTCATCCCGCAATTTCAACATGCCGGAACTTTTTCCGTTCTTTTACCTGTTTTGCGGGGAAGCGCCATTCCGGCTTCGCCCTTCATTTTCCCGTCAATGACATTCCCGTTTTTCCTTTTGCGGGCCTCTTTTTTGGCAAATGTGTCGCATAGTTTTTCGAGCATCAGACAGCGTTCGTCGTCCGGGTCGAAAAGCATCGCCGTGCAGATGCAGTAACGCCGCTGCGTGCGTGTGAGTACGTCATGGTTCACGCAGCCGTTGCAGCCGCGCCAGAACGATTCGTCGTCCGTCAGGTCGGCAAACGTGACGGGGAAGTAACCCAGTTCGGTATTCATCTTCATCACTGCGCTGCCGGACGTCAGGCTGAACAGCTTCGCTTTCGGCCATCGCAGGCGCGCCAGCTGGAAAGCCGCATGTTTTATCCGCCGGGCAAGTCCGTGATTGCGGAACTTGTCGGCAACAATCAGTCCCGACGTGGCCACATACTGTTTGTTCCCCCACGATTCGATGTAGCTGAAGCCCGCAAACTCATCGCCAGCCAGCGCTATTATGACCTTGCCCTCGCGCATTTTCTGCGCGACATATTCGTGCGAACGCTTGGCGATTCCCGTACCACGCACTTTCGCCGCCGCCTCTATCGTGTCAAGTATCGTATCAACGTATTTCTCGTGACTCTCGTCCGCTACCATGACCTCGATGTCATAAATTTCTTTTCCCATTTACTATTATATTTTCAATCCGTTAAAAACCTCGCCAGCGCATCCCGCACCTGTATCCTTGCATATCCTTCGCGCGGAATGACCAGAATCGTATCATCTCCCGCTATCGTCCCGAGAATCTCCTCCGGCGCATGCTCGTCAATCTCCGAGGCGATAGCCATGGCGTAACCCGGACGGGTTTTTATGACGGCAAGACTGCCGGAAAATTCGACGACCGGTTTTTCCGGTGAAGCCGTCGCCGGATTCTCCGGTAAAGTCGCCGGAAAATGCGTCCCCCGCGCCGTCATGCCGGGAAGCAGATAGAGAGACCGGCCTTCGCTGTCGGGCGTCTTGACGATTTTCAGCTGCCTGACATCGCGCGAAAGCGTCGCCTGCGTCACGTCAAAACCCTTATCCGTCAACGAACGCTGCAGGTCGTCCTGATTCCGTATGACTTCCGTGCGTACGATATTTTCAATTGCCGATAAACGCTGTTTTTTTACATTCATAATTTACATCCGGGAATGAATAATTATTCAAAAACGCGGCAAATATAATCCTTATTTCTGAATAAAAATACATTTACATCTGTTATTTTCAAAAAATATTTATCCGACGCAAAAAATTCACTACTTTTGGGCGCGTTATTAAAAAATAAACAATAGAAGATTATGCACAACTGGTTTGAATGTAAGATTAATTACGAGAAAGTAGCAGAAGACGGGATACAGAAAAAGGTAACGGAGCCTTACTTAATCGACGCCCTGTCGTTTACCGAGGCCGAAGCGCGTATCATTGAAGAGATGCGCCCGTATATCAGCGGCGAATTTACGATAGTGGATATCAAACGCGCGCGTTACGCCGAGACGTTCCTGAACGACAGCGGGGACAGGTTCTACAAGGTCAAAATAAACATGATTACGCTGGACGAGAAAAGCGGCGCCGAGAAGAAAACGCCGCTTCAGATGCTGGCGCAGGCGTCGACCCTGCACGAGGCCATCAGCGTCATCGACAACGGGATGCGGGGAACGCTGGCCGACTACGCGATTGCCTCCGTTGCCGAAACGACGCTGCTGGACGTCTTTCCTTTCGTCGCCGAAGTGAAAACCGTCAAAAAACCGGACGAAGAAGCAATCGAATCCGAATCCGAATCCGCCTCCGGCCCGGACGAATAACTCCGGCGAACAGCAATGGATATAAGGGAAAATCTGTTAAAAATCAAATCGGCGCTGCCCGATGGCGTCCAACTGATTGCCGTCTCAAAATTCCACCCTGCGGAGACGGTGAAAGAGGCTTACGACGCCGGGCAGCGCGTCTTCGGGGAGAGCCGCGTGCAGGAACTGACGGCCAAACAGCCGGTTTTACCCGGAGACGTCGAATGGCATTTCATCGGCACGCTGCAAACGAACAAAGTCCGCCACATCGCGCCGTTTGTCGCCATGATACAAAGCGTCGATTCACTGAAACTGATGCGGGAGATAGACTTTCAGGCCGGGAAATGCGGGCGTACCATACGCACGCTCATCGAGGTGCACATCGCCGGCGAAGACAGCAAACACGGGTTCTCCACCGGCGAATGTCGTTCCCTTTTCGCCGAAGACGTCCTCCGGCAATTTGCCCACACGCAGGTTTGCGGACTTATGGGAATGGCGACATTCACCGACGACACGGAACAGGTCCGGCGCGAATTTGGCGCGCTGCGAACACTTTTCGAGGAAATCCGCTGTATGCCGGCCGTCGACCGTTCCGTTTTCCGCGAACTGTCAATGGGCATGAGCGACGATTACCCGGCCGCCATCAGCAAGGGCAGCACCATGGTACGCATCGGAACCGGCATTTTCGGCGCAAGGCAATATTTTTAATTGAAAATTGAGAATGATTTCCTTCCGCTGGCGGCGCGGACTTCCTGTTCTTTTGTTGAGGCAATATGCCGGCGTTGTCATTTTGGGTGTTTCAAAACAAATCCATACATTTGCAAAAAAAAAGACATGAATATTGTGGAACAAAACATATCAGGCGTCTCTGAACTTTGCAGACAACACAATGTTAAAAACATGTATCTGTTCGGTTCCGCCCTTACGGGTAAATTTACGCCGGCAAGCGATGTCGACTTGCTGGTAAGTTTCGGTAACGTAAACCTTTATCACTACTTCGACAACTATATGGACCTAAAGGATAAACTGGAACTTTTGTTCCGCTGCCCCGTCGATTTGGTGGAAGAAAAGACCATTAGAAATCCTGTTCTGCGCCGTTCCATTGAGCGCAATAAAAAACTGATTTATGGATGAACGGGTAGAAAAATGGTTATATGATGTCCGGATTGCCATTGAGGAAATAGACGGTTATTTCCGGAACATCGAAAAGGATTTTCTCCAATTTCGGGAAAACCAAATGCTTAAGCGCGCCATAGAACGGAATCTTGAAATTATTGGTGAAGCAGTGAACCGCATCCTGTCGAAAGATCCTGAAATCCCGATAAACAATGCCCGTAAGATTGTCAATCTGCGCAATTTTGTAATCCATTCATACGACACCCTGTCCGACGAAAATATCTGGGCCATAATCATTAATAATCTGCCTGAATTGAAGAAAGATATTGATAAGTTGATATAAACAAGGACGGCAACCTGACACGGTTGCCGTCCTCATAATAACATAAATTAATTTTTACCCCAAAAATCCCAATAATACGCCCGCGGCAACGGCCGAGCCGATTACGCCGGCCACGTTTGGGCCCATTGCGTGCATCAGCAGGTAGTTGGTCGGGTCGTATTTCAGTCCTTCCATCTGGGAGATTCGCGCCGAATCGGGGACGGCGGATACGCCTGCATTTCCGATAAGCGGGTTGATTTTATTTCCTTCCCGGAGGAAAAGATTGAAGAATTTCACAAACAGGACGCCGGCGCATGTCGCCATCATGAAAGACAGCGCGCCAAGTCCGAAAATCTTGACGGAAGAGACGGTGAGGAACTGTGTGGCCTGCGTTGAAGCTCCGACGGTAATGCCGAGGAGTATCGTCACGATGTCAATCATCGGCCCGCGGGCGGTTTCGGCCAGACGGCGTGTGACGCCGCTCTCCTTTATCAGGTTTCCGAAAAACAGCATGCCCAGCAGCGGCAAACCGGATGGAACAAGCAGGCATGTCAGCAGTAATCCGATAATCGGGAAAATGATTTTTTCCGTCGAGGATACGACCCGCGGCGGTTTCATGCGTATCACACGTTCCTTTTTTGTTGTCAGCAACCGCATGAACGGCGGTTGTATGATGGGCACCAGCGCCATGTACGAATAGGCCGATACCGCAATCGCCCCCATCAGGTTCGGCGCAAGTTTCGATGACAGGAAGATGGCCGTAGGCCCGTCCGCGCCGCCGATAATACCAATGGCGGCAGCCTGACTGGGATCAAAGCCCATCTGTAACGCAATGATATATGCTCCGAAAATGCCGAACTGCGCCGCAGCGCCGATAAGCATCAGCTTCGCATTGGATATCAGCGCGGAAAAGTCCGTCATCGCCCCTATGCCCAGGAATATGAGCGGCGGATACCAGCCTTTGACGACCCCCTGATAGAGGATATTAAGCACGGAACCTTCTTCATATATGCCAATCTGCAGTCCGGCATCCTTGAACGGGATGTTACCGATCAGAATACCAAAGCCGATCGGTATCAGCAGCATCGGTTCAAATTCGTATCTTATGGCCAGGTATATGAAGAACAGTCCGACAAGTATCATGATCAAATGTCCCCATGTAGCATGTGCAAACCCTGTATACGAAAGGAATGTCTGCAGATTCTCTCCTAAGAATGTAAAGAAACTTTCTTGCATGGCATACGTTATTTAATGATGACCAGGTCGGCCCCTTCCAATACGGAGTCACCTTTGTTTACCTTTATTTCAGCGACAACACCCTCACGGTCCGACGGAATCGTGTTTTCCATCTTCATGGCTTCGAGCACAAGGAGTTTCTGTCCCTTCTTCACCGTGTCGCCCACTTTGCAGTCGACGGTAAGGATCACTCCCGGCAGCGGTGACTTGACGGCTCCTCCCGATGCGGTTTTTGCCGGGCGCGAAACAACCGGACCGCCTGCCGCCGTCGTGGGCGCCTGTACGGGACGTTTTACTGTTATCACCTGTTTTTTGGCCGGTTTGTCCATCAACACCTTGTAGGGAGTTCCGTTGACTTCCACTTCGGCAATGGTATCTTCCACCTTGTTCACGGTTACATTGTATATATTACCGTTGATCGTATATTTAAACTGTTTCATAATATGTATGTGTTATTTTTTTAGTTGTTCTCTCATGCTGTATATTTTAGAACTCCACGGCGAATATCTCCGGGTAACTTTGTGAATCGTGAGCACGGTCGATTCGATATCGTGCACGTCCTCCGTCACTTCATAAAGCGCAGCGGCAATAGCTGCGAGTATCGCTCCGTCTTCCGTATGGCCTCTCGCCGGGATATTTTCCACGCCGGCTTGCTGCGCCCTGCGCGTCGTCATTTTTATAGCCGTCCGGCCTACCAGTTTGAATGCTAAATAAAGCAGGATGAGACCGATAAAAACAACTGCCATCGCCGTGATTGTCATGCCGATACCCAGCGAATCGTTGACCTGAAAATTTTCGATTTTCTCGTTCGTGTCCAGCGTCAGGTTGTTTGTGCTGGGGGTTACTTTTGCCAGTACGGTCCAGTCTTCATTTCCGTCGACCTTGCGGCCATAGCTTACGTCCGGTTTCTGACCTGCCGGGATGATGATTTCGTCAACCAGCGTCTTCCCGTCCGCATCGTACAGCGCGATGTAATTTTCCCTGTCCGGGTCCAGCTTGAAGTTCACATGAAACGTTCCGCGGCTTGCCAGGTCGTCCGCCCAGAACAGCACGTGCTGTCCGGGAGGTATTTTGGTGAGCACGTCGCCTTTCGGTATCGGATATTTCCTGGGATTGTTCGGGTCGTCGGTCAGGTAGCATCCGCCGATATTCACCGTCCCGGCGGAATTGTTGTACAATTCAATCCAGCCGTTGCGCTTTCCGTAATCGTCGACAAAATTATCTTCGTTGATGACGAGCACCTCATTGATACGCATATGTGCAACCCGCTGCGCGTAAGTCCCTGCCGCAAACAGCAGCATGAGCAACAGCATTATTCCCCTTTTGTTTCTTGTCATGTCGTTACCGTTTTAAGATTATAAGGGAATATTGCCGTGTTTCTTGGCCGGATTGTTCAGTTTCTTGGTCTGCAGCTGCTGCAGGGCGCGGATGACGCGGAAGCGCGTGTTGCGGGGTTCTATCACGTCGTCTATATAACCGTATCTTGCCGCATTGTACGGATTGGCGAACAGTTTATCGTATTCACTCACTTTCTCGGCCATTAACGCTACCGGGTCGGCTGCATCTTTAAGTTCTTTGGCATATAACACTTCCGCCGCGCCCGAACCGCCCATCACGGCTATCTCGGCCGTAGGCCATGCATAGTTAATGTCGCCGCGCAGCTGTTTGCAGCTCATCACGATATGCGAACCGCCGTAAGACTTGCGCAGCGTAACCGTCACTTTCGGCACGGTTGCTTCGCCGTAGGCATAAAGCAGTTTGGCTCCGTGCAGGATTACACCGTTGTACTCCTGTCCCGTGCCGGGCAGGAATCCGGGAACATCGACAAACGTAACGATAGGTATGTTGAAAGCATCGCAGAAACGGACGAAACGTGCGCCCTTGCGCGATGCGTTGCTGTCCAGAACTCCGGCAAGGTATTTCGGCTGATTGGCGACGATACCGACGGCCTGTCCGTTGAAACGGGCGAATCCAATCATGATATTCTTCGCATAGTGCGGCTGTATTTCAAAAAACTCGTTATTGTCGACAATCGTAGTAATCACTTCGTTCATGTCGTAAGCCTGAGTTGCGCTGTCCGGTATGATTTCGTTCAGGTTATCGTCAAGGCGGTCTATGTGGTCGTTACATTCGACGTATGGCGGTTCCTCCAGGTTGTTCTGAGGCATGAAACTCAACAGTTTGCGAATCATTGCCAGCCCGTCCTCCTCGGTAGGCGCCGTAAGATGCGTGACGCCCGATTTCGTGGAGTGGATGCTTGCCCCTCCGAGGTCTTCCTGCGAAACGTCTTCGCCCGTCACAGTTTTCACGACCTTGGGGCCGGTAAGGAACATATAGGATGTGCCCTCCGTCATCAGGGTGAAATCGGTCAGCGCCGGCGAATAAACCGCACCGCCTGCGCATGGCCCGAAGATACCCGATATCTGCGGGATAACGCCCGAAGCCATGATGTTGCGCTGGAAAATTTCGGCATATCCCGCAAGCGCGTTGATACCTTCCTGTATGCGTGCGCCACCCGAATCGTTGATGCCGATGCAGGGCGCGCCCATCTTCATCGCCATATCCATGACTTTGCAGATTTTCTGGGACATCGTTTCGGAGAGAGAACCTCCGAAGACGGTAAAATCCTGTGCAAACACATAAACCAGGCGTCCGTCAATCGTACCGCAACCGGTAACGACGCCGTCGCCCAGCACTTTTTTCTTGTCCTGTCCGAAGTTCACGCAACGGTGTTCGACGAACATGTCCATCTCCTCGAAACTGCCCTCGTCCAGCAGCATGGCGATACGTTCGCGGGCAGTGTATTTCCCCCTCTGATGTTGTTTCTCTATCGCTTTTTCTCCGCCTCCGAGACGCGCTTTTTCGCGCAATGCGATTAACTCTCTTACTTTTTCAAGTTGATTTGCCATTATATTAATTATTTATTGTTAATAAGGTCAGTCGTCTGTCACTTCATACATAACTCCGTCAGTACGCCATGAGTGGATTTGGGGTGCAGGAACGCTATCGTCAGCCCTTCGGCGCCTCCCCGAGGAGCCTTGTCGATAAGCTGCACGCCTTTGGAAGCCGCTTCGTCAAGCGCGTTTTGCACGTCGGGAACGGCAAATGCAATGTGATGAATCCCTTCCCCTCGTTTTTCGATGAATTTGGCGATTGTACTGTCTTCGCTCATCGGCTCAAGCAGTTCAATCTTAGTCTGTCCGATACGGAAGAAAGCGGTTTTAACTTTCTGGTCCGCAACCTCTTCGATGCTATAACACTTGACGCCCAATACCTGTTCGTAGTATGGCAGCTGTTCTTCGATGCTTTTTACTGCAATACCGAGATGTTCTATGTGTGAAATATCCATTTATTATTGTGTTTAAAAATAAGTTGTTAAATCGGCGACAAAGATACGGAAAAAAAATTGTAATAAATTCTTCCTGCCGGAATTTTAAAAAAAAATATCCCCAAAAAAAGCCTGCATCAGGCGTTTTGCATCTTACTGTATTTGATACAATATCACCGTCTTGTATATTGTACTTTATACAAAATGTAAATTATTGAGATATTATGTTTTATAACATAGTGTCGGGATGCATGTTTTTCATTGCAATAAATTATTTTTGTCGTGTTATTTAAAAAAGAGTATTTCCGAAATGATAAAAGCAGGGCTATTTAATCCTTATGTGTCTGTCGATTGTGTGGTATTCGGGTTCGATGGGAAAGAACTTAACGTGCTGTTGATAGAGCGTCACATACAGGAAAAAAACAGCGACCATAGCGACAAGAAACTTCCGGGAAGCATCATTTATATGGATGAAAACCTGGATGAAGCGGCTTCGCGGGTGCTGACGGAACTGACCGGGCTTAAAAACATACCGCTCAGCCAGTTCCGGAGTTTCGGCGCGCCGGAACGTTCGGGCAATCCGCGCGATGTACTTTGGCTGGAAAAGACGACGCATACCAAAATTGAACGGATTGTAACCATCGGATATGTCGCCCTGATAAAAATAAACCGGAAAATAACGCTCGACTCGGAAGACCGGTCGGCTAACTGGTATAATGTACGCGAAACGGAGAAAATGACGCTGGCGTTTGACCATTCGCTCATTATCCGCAAAGGCCTGGAGCATATCCGGCACTGGCTTAACGTGGAGCCGGATATGATGTTCAAACTGTTGCCCCGCAAATTTACGCTGTCGCAACTGCGTCTGCTCTATGATGCCGTTAACCAGACCCGCTCGGACGTGAGGAATTTTCAGAAAAAGGTCAGGCTGTGGAAGAATCTGGTTGTGCTGGATGAATTTGAAAAAAACGTGCCGCACAGGGCAGGCCGGCTGTACAAATATAAAAACGAAAGATAACCATAAAAAATAATTTGACATGTACTTACTTGGGTATGATTTGGGAAGTTCTTCGGTAAAGGCAAGCCTTGTGAATCCGGAAACAGGGGAAACGACGGCTACGGATTTCTTCCCAAAAAAAGAAATGGAAATAAAAGCGCTCAAGGTGGGCTGGGCGGAACAAAGTCCCGACGTTTGGTGGGAAAACCTGAAACAGGTTACGCGGTCGGTCATAACTGGGGCGGGAATAAATCCCGCGGAAATTGTGGCGATTGGCATTTCCTACCAGATGCACGGCCTGGTTTTGGTTGACAAAGGCCTGAACGCGATACGCGATTCCATCATCTGGTGCGATAGCCGCGCCGTCCCTTACGGCGAAAAGGCTTTTGCGAAAATCGGGAGCAGGAAATGCCTGTCGCATCTGCTTAACTCTCCGGGAAACTTCACCCTGTCGAAACTTGCATGGGTGAAGGAAAACGAGCCGGCAAACTATGAGAAAGTAAAGTACTATATGCTTCCGGGCGACTATATCGCCATGCGCATGACCGGCAGAGCGGCTACGACGGCTTCCGGCCTGTCGGAAGGTATTGCCTGGGACTTCGCGAACAATGCGCCGGCG
>JAIRYY010000005.1 GCA_031267485.1 Tannerella sp. | reverse complement strand
GACACCTTCTCCGATGCGATTCTTTTCAGCGTATCAATCCAGTTGTAGCCCACGCCGTCCGAAAACTGTTCCTTCTGACGCCACAGGACGCTTTCGGGGAGGTAATCCGCGAAAGCTTCGCGAAGAATCTTCTTCTCGATGATTTTACCGGGCGCCATTTTTGCCGCCGGGTTCAGGCGCATGGCCACATCCAGGAACTCCTTGTCGAGGAACGGTACGCGCCCCTCGACGCCCCATGCCGCCAGGCTCTTGTTAGCGCGCAGGCAGTCGTACAGATACAGTTTGCTTATCTTGCGCAGCGTCTCTTCATGAAACGCCTCCGCATCGGGCGCCTTGTGGAAATACAGGTAGCCGCCGAACACCTCGTCGGCGCCTTCGCCGCTCAGCACCATCTTGATGCCCATACTTCTGATAACGCGCGCAATCAGGTACATCGGCGTGGAGGCGCGCACGGTCGTGACGTCGTACGTCTCGATATGATAAATCACGTCGCGGATCGCATCCAGCCCCTCCTGCACCGTGTAATGAATTTCGTGGTGAACGGTTCCGATATGGTCGGCCACCTTCTGCGCGGCGGCGAGGTCGGGCGCTCCTTCCAGTCCGATAGCGAACGAGTGCAGCTGCGGCCACCAGGCATCCGACTTGCCGTTGTCCTCGATGCGCTTGCCGGCGTAGCGTTTGGCGATGGCCGAGATGACGGACGAATCCAGGCCGCCCGACAGCAGGACGCCGTAGGGGACGTCGCTCATCAGCTGGCGCAGTACGGCGTCTTCCAACGCCATTCGCAGTTCGCCGCTGTCGGCGGGGTTCTCTTTTACGTTCCCGAAATCCGTCCAGTCGCGGCCGTACCACTTCACCGGCCCGGCGTCTTCGCTGTACCACAGGTGTCCCGGCTGGAACTGGTCGTATTCCGCGGCAAATCCCTCCAGGCCTTTCATCTCCGACGAGACGAGGATATGTCCGCGGTCGTCGCGGCCGACGTAAAGCGGAATGACGCCTATCGGGTCGCGGGCGATGAGGAAGACGTCCTTCGCGCGGTCGTAGAGGGCGAAAGCGAATATCCCGCTCAGGTCTTCGAGGAAATGGATGCCCTTTTCGCGGTATAGCGCCAGGATCACTTCACAGTCGGAGCCTGTGCGAAATTCGTACGTGTCTTTCATCCGGGCGCGGATGTCGCGGTGATTGTATATCTCGCCGTTGACGCAGAGGATGACGTTTCCGTCGTCGCTGATCAGCGGCTGTTTGCCGGATGCCGGGTCGACGATCGACAGGCGTTCGTGCGCAAGTATAGCCGTTTCGCCGGCGTAAATGCCGCTCCAGTCCGGTCCGCGGTGGCGTATCCGTTTACTCATCTTCAGCGCCTGCACGCGCAGCGCTTCTTTGTTTTCTTCCTTGCGGATGTTGAAAATTGCTGTTATTCCACACATGATGTTTTATGTTTTAAAGGTTTGTTGCGTTGAGAAAGCGGTCGATAGCTTCCGCCGTTTTGCGTCCGGAGGCCATGGCGCGAACGACGAGGCTTGCGCCCGATACGGCGTCGCCGCAGGCAAAGACCCTGTTGTGCGACGTCGTCAGGTTGCGGTCTACGACGATGTTCAGGCGATTGTCGGTCTTCAGCGACAATTCTTTGATGATGCCGTCTTGTACGGGGTTGACGAAGCCCATGCAGAGGAAGGCCAGGTCGGCGTCAATCCTTTCCGTTTTGCCCGTATGCCTCATCTCCGGACGGCTGCCGTCTGTCGGCTGCGTCCATTCGACTTCTTCCGTTTCCACGGATTTCAGGTTGCCCTTGCTGTCGCCTGCGAAGAGGTTGGTGGCGAGGTTCCAGCGGCGTTTGCAGCCTTCCTCGTGGCTGCTGCTCGTCTTCAGAATCTGCGGCCACGCCGGCCAGGGCGTTGCCGGGTTGAATCCGGCGGGCGGCTGCGGCATGATCTCTATCTGAGTCACGCTTTTGGCGCCCTGGCGGTTGGCCGTGCCGACGCAGTCGCTGCCCGTGTCGCCCCCGCCTATCACGAGGACTTTCCTGCCTCTGGCGGAGATGAGGTCTTTCTCCGGAACCTTGATGCCTTCGAGGATGCGGTTCTGCTGCCCCAGATATTCCATGGCGAAATGGATGCCGCGGAGGTCGCGTCCGGGAACGGGCAGGTCGCGGGGGACTTCGCTCCCGATAGCAAGGCAGACGGCGTCGAAGTCGTCGAGCAGTTTTCCGGCCCTGACGTCTTTGCCGACGCGGCTGTTTGTCCTGAACTTGACGCCTTCTTTCTTCATCAGTTCGATGCGGCGGTCGATGATGCGCTTGTTCAGCTTGAAGTTGGGTATCCCGAAGCGCAGCAGCCCTCCGGGCAGCCCGTCCTTTTCGAACACGGTCACCTCATACCCTCTCCGGTTCAGTTGATTGGCAGCGGCAAGTCCTGCCGGGCCGCTGCCGACGACGGCCACTTTCATCCCGTTGCGGACGGGTTTGGCCGGTTTGACGTATCCTTCGCGGAATGCGGCTTCGATGATAGCCACTTCGTTCTCGCGGATAGTGACCGGTTCGTGTATGCTGAGGTTGAGCACGCAGCTTTTCTCGCACAGCGCCGGACAGACGCGCCCCGTAAATTCCGGAAAGTCGCACGTCTGTTCGAGTATCCGCCACGCCTCTTTCCAGCGGCCTTTGTAGAGCAGGTCCTGCCATTCCGGCTGTCTGTTGCCTGTCGGACATGCCCAGTGACAGAACGGCACGCCGCAGTCCATGCAGCGCGACGCCTGTTTGCGGCGTTCGCTCGTGTTGAGTACCTGTTCCACTTCGCTGAAGTCGCATATCCGCTCGTGAACGGGTCGGTATCCGGCTTCCTGCCGGGGTATCGTTAAAAATGCCTTTGGGTTTCCCATATCTTTTTTATCTTTATATTATTGTTTTTTGCCGGCGCGGTATCCCTCCTGTTGGGAGGATCAGTAATCGCGCTGGACTTCTTCGATTTTGCGCTGGAGTTTCCTCATCTGCTCCTCGTGCAGCACTTTTTTATATTCAATCGGGATGACTTCGATGAAATTCCCGGCCTCCCTGTCCCAGTTCTTCAGAATATCGCCCGCCAGGCGGCTGCCCGTGTACTGATGATGCCGGACGATCAGTTCGTGCAGCTCCTTGCGCGTCGCGCCGTCTTCGATCAGCGACAGCTCGACCATCTCCATGTTGCAGTAGTAATCGAAGTTACCGTTCCTGTTCCACACGTAAGCCACGCCGCCGCTCATCCCCGCCGCGAAGTTGCGTCCCGTCTCGCCGAGCACGACGACGCGTCCGCCCGTCATATATTCGCAGCAGTGGTCGCCCGTACCTTCCACGACCGCCACCGCACCGCTGTTGCGCACGCAGAAACGCTCGCCCACGCGTCCGTTTATGTAAACCTCGCCGCTCGTTGCGCCGTACAGCAGCGTATTCCCGGCTATCGTGTTGTCTTCGGCCACGAACGTCGACCGCGCCGGAGGCATCAGGCTGATGCGTCCTCCGCTCAGCCCCTTGCCGAGATAGTCGTTCGCTTCGCCCTCAAGGCGGAAATTGACGCCGTGAACGAGGAACGCCCCGAAACTCTGTCCGGCAGAGCCTTTGAATTTGACGTTCAGCGTATGGTCAGGCAGTCCGGCCGCCCCGTATTTCTTCGCAATATAACCGGAAGTCATGGCGCCGACCGCGCGATCGGTATTTGCGATGGCATAGTCGAGCGCTATCTCCTGCCGGTTCTCGATCGCCTGTCCGGCCTGGCGGATGATGTCGCGGTCTTTCACCCCGCCTGTCTGGTGAATCTGTCCGGTTGTCCTGTAAATAGACGCATTCCTCCCCTCCGGAGGGAAGTACGTCAGCCTGCTGAAATCCAGCAGGTCATGCTTGGCGACGCCGTCCGACGGCTTCCGCTCAATCAGGTCCGTGCGGCCGATGATGTCGTCGAGGCGCGCATATCCCATCTCCGCCAGATACCCGCGCACCTCCTCCGCAAGAAAACGGAAGAAGTTGACGAGATACTCCGGCTTCCCGTGGAAACGTTTCCGCAGTTCCCCGTCCTGTGTCGCGACGCCGACGGGACAGGTGTTTATGTGGCACTTGCGCATCATCACGCAACCCAGCACGATGAGCGCCGACGTTGCAAACCCGAACTCTTCGGCGCCCAGCAGCGCCATCATGACGATGTCGTGTCCCGTCTTGATCTGTCCGTCCGTCTGCAGCCTGACCTGTCCCCGCAGGTTGTTCATCACGAGCGTCTGCTGCGTCTCCGACAGTCCCGTCTCGGCCGGTATGCCTGCATAACGGATCGAACTCAGCGGCGACGCGCCCGTCCCGCCGTCCGAGCCGGAGATAATGATCCGGTCGGCTTTCGCTTTCGCCACGCCGGCCGCAATCGTGCCGACGCCGCTTTCCGAAACGAGTTTGACGCTGATCTCCGCTTCCGGATTGACGTTCTTCAGGTCGAAGATAAGCTGCGCCAGATCTTCAATCGAATAAATATCATGATGCGGCGGCGGCGATATCAGCGAGATGCCCGGAATCGAATGGCGCGTCGCGGCGATAATCTCGTCCACCTTGTAGCCGGGCAGCTGTCCGCCCTCGCCCGGTTTAGCCCCCTGTGCTATCTTTATCTGAATCTCGTCCGCGTTCACCAGGTATTCGGCCGTAACGCCGAACCGTCCCGAAGCTACCTGTTTGATGGCCGACCGCAGCGAAAGCCCGTCTTCCCGCGGTTTGAACCGCGCCGGATCTTCGCCGCCCTCGCCCGTGTTACTGCGCCCGTGGATAAGATTCATCGCGATAGCTATCGTCTCGTGCGCCTCTCTGCTGATCGAACCGTAACTCATCGCCCCCGTCACAAACCGGCGCATGATCTCCTCCGCCGGCTCGACCGCCTCAGGCGGCACAGGTTTGGCCGCTTTCCTGAACGTAAGAAAATCGCGAAGGAAGATCGCCTCCGGCTTCCCGTCTACGACCTGCGTATATTCCCTGAACTTTTTATAGCTCCCCAGCCGCGTGGCAAGCTGCAGCGTGGAGATCGATTCGGGATTCCACGCATGCGCTTCGCCGTCCTTGCGGAACGAAAGCATGCCGTGATGCGGAAGCGGCGCATCCCTGTCCCCGAAAAAGGCGCTCCGGTGCAGGAACTTCGAATCGGCCGCAATCTCCTCCAGCCGGATACCTCCGGTTCGGTTAATAGCCCCTCCGAAGTACTTCCCGCACAGTTCCTCGCTTATTCCGATCGCTTCAAACAGCTTCGCCCCGCGATAGCTCCGTATCGTGCTTATCCCCATCTTGCTCAGCGCCTTCAGCAACCCTTTCCGGATAGCCTTGACGTAATTCTTCTCCGCCGTCTCGTAGTCGAGTTGAATCTCCCTGTTCTTCACGACGTCGTCCAGAATGGCAAATGCCATGTAGGGATTCAGCGCGCTTGCGCCGTAGCCGAGCAGCAGCGCGGCATGCATCACCTCGCGCATCTCGCCGGTCTCGACGATAAGCGCCGTCTGCACGCGCTTCTGTACGGAAATCAGGTAATGATGCACGGCGCTCACGGCAAGCAGCGACGGAATGGGCGCCATTGTTTCGTCCGCCTCCCGGTCGCTCAGGATGATGTAGTTGACGCCGTCGCCGACCGACTGTTCCGCCTCCCGGCACAGCTTGTTGAGCGCGCTTTCCAGCCCGTCGCGTCCCCTGTTCACCTCGTAAAGCATGGACAGTTTCGTCGATTTGAACCCCTTGTAGCGTATATTGCACAGAATGTCAAGTTGCGTGTTGCTGAGCACGGGATGCGGCAGGCGCACCATTTTGCAGTGCGATTCGCTGGGCGTCAGTATATTGTCGCCCACCGCCCCGATATACTCCGTAAGGCTCATCACCAGCTCTTCGCGGATGGGATCGATTGGCGGATTCGTAACCTGTGCGAACTGCTGGCGGAAATAGTTGTAAAGCAGCTGCGGATGCCGGGAGATGACCGCTGGCGGCGCATCAAACCCCATCGAACCGACCGGCTCGGCTCCGGCAACGCTCATCGGTATAATGATGCGCTCGATATCCTCGCGCGTATAGTCGAACAGGCGCAGCCGCTGTTCGAGTCGGTCGACGCTGCCGCCCACGCGCCGCCCGGACTTGAGTTCGTCAAGTTCCACGCGGTTGTTCGTCAGCCACGTGCGGTATGGCCGGGCGTCGGCCAGTTGCTTTTTCAGTTCCGCGTCATAATAAATCTCGCCTTTCTCCGTGTCGACAAGTATTATTTTCCCGGGTTGCAGCCGTCCTTTCGCCTTTATCTCATTCGGTTCGAAATCGATAACCCCCACTTCGGATGCGACCACCATGATGTTGTTTTTCGTTATCAGGTAGCGCGCCGGCCGCAGTCCGTTGCGGTCGAGCATCCCCCCCGCATAGCGTCCGTCGCTGAAAAGCAGCGCCGCCGGGCCGTCCCATGGTTCCATCAGGATCGAATGATATTCATAGAACGCTTTCAGATCCTCCGATATGGGATTCTTCTCGTTAAAACTTTCCGGCACAAGCATCGTCATGGCGTGCGGCAGACTCATCCCGGAAGCCACCAGGAACTCAAGCACATTGTCGAACGAAGCGCTGTCGCTCATCCCCGGTTGCACGATCGGGCGTATATCGTTGATATTGTCCAGCATGGGAAAAGTCAGTACGCTTTCGCGCGCCTCCATCCAGCCACGGTTCCCGCGAATCGTGTTTATCTCGCCGTTGTGCGCCAGCAGTCGGAAAGGCTGCGCCAGGCTCCAGCGCGGAAACGTGTTGGTACTGAAGCGCGAGTGAACGAGCGCCAGCCCCGTCGTGAAATAACTGTTCGTCAGGTCGGGATAGTAATGCCTCAGCTGCATCGTTTCGAGCATCCCCTTATACACAATCCTGCGCGTGGAAAGCGATGCGATGTAAAAATCATGCCTGTCCCTCAGTTTGCTCCCGTAGACCCGGTTTTCTATCCGTCGTCGGATGATGTAAAGTTTAAGTTCGAGCGTCCGCCGGTCATTCTCCCCGGTTATGAAAATCTGTTTTATATCAGGTTCCGTAGCGCGCGCGTCATCGCCCAGAATATCCGAATTGGTAGGAGTTTTGCGGATATGCATAAGGTTAAGCCCCTCCTTCTCCACCTCTTCGATGATGATACTCAATATGGCGGACTGCTGTTTCCCGTCCCTGGGAAGAAAAATGAGGCCGGTCCCGTACTTGCCCTTTTCGGGAACGGGAATCCCCTGCAGCAAAATAAATTCGTGCGGTATCTGAAGCAGGATCCCGGCGCCGTCCCCCGTCTTGTTGTCGGCGCCCTCTGCGCCGCGGTGACGCATGTTCTCAAGTACTTTCAGAGCCGATTCCACAATGTCGTGCGATTTCTCCCCGTTTATGTGGACAATCATCCCGACGCCGCAGGCGTCATGTTCATATTCCGGTCTGTAAAGCCCCCTGTCTCCTGTTAAAATGTTTTCCCTAATCATCATTGATTGTCTTTATGTTTTTATTACATTGTATATAATGGCAAATGTCCTGCAAAAATACGAAAAAACTTTCGTTTTGTAATAATATATGGACAACAATGATGTTTTTTTAATGGCTAACTTATTAATTATTATTTATGAGATAAAATAATATTGATATGTAATAATTTTAGCTTATTTATGACGTAATTATTACTAACGCATACAGGCACATTATTTTTTTGCCCGAAAATATATTGTGAATGGCACAAGAAACCCGAGTAAGCAAACTATTCAAAAGATTGACAACTCAATACATCTTGCAAAAAATCTTAGCCGGGTAAAATTCGTTTAATTATTACGCTTCGCCGATGTTGTTTTATCAAAAAAAGTGGCATCCTATTTTGACGGTTAACATCCCGCGACGGTAATGGCCTTGCCGTCGACGGTTTCCGTCCGGAGGTAGATTTTATCGTCCCATTTCACGTCGGCGCGGCGGTCGAAGATGACCAGCCAGCCCTCGCCGCATCCGAGCGTGTTCATATAGCGGGCAAGCTGCTCCAACCCCTCCCGTTCCGTTCTGTCGCCGCGGCGCAGTTTGAGTTCAATAGGGTATTTGCGTCGCTCAAACTCGACGCACAGGTCTAAGCGGTTGCGTCCGGCCGCCATTTCGCGGGCTATCGTCCCACCGCCGTTGACGACGCGCTGAAGAAAAGCCTGCAATATCAGGTGCGGGGCGGCCTCCTTATAGTCGTAACGTTCAAACCACGCCTCGCTGTTCTCGCGCCAGAACGTCTGGAAGTCCTCCAGCAGA
>JAIRYY010000032.1 GCA_031267485.1 Tannerella sp. | reverse complement strand
GGAAACGGCAAATCCGTCGGCCTGAACGCGATCATCATATCGCTGCTCTACAAGAAGCATCCAGCGGAACTGAAGTTCGTACTCGTCGACCCGAAAGTGGTCGAGTTAGGCGTCTACGAGGACATCGAACGCCATTATCTGGCCAAACTCCCGGACCAGGACAATGCAATCATAACCGAATCCAACAAGGGACTCGGCACTTTCAAATCGCTTTGCAAGGAGATGGACGACCGTTTGCTCCTGTTTAAGAGCGCCGATGTCCGCAACATTCAGGAATACAATGAAAAATTCATAAACCGTCAACTCAATCCCGAAAAAGGACACCAGTTTCTGCCCTATATAGTCCTCGTGATCGACGAATTTGCCGATCTCATCATGACTGCCGGCCGGGAGATTGAAATACCCATTGCCCGCATCGCGCAGAAAGCCCGCGCTGCAGGTATACACATGATAATCTCCACGCAACGCCCATCGACCAATATCATTACGGGTTCGATAAAAGCCAATTTCCCCGCCCGCGTAGCCTTCAAGGTGTCGTCGATGATCGATTCGCGCACCATAATCGACACCCCCGGCGCCAACAAACTTATCGGACGCGGAGACCTCCTCTTCTCGCAGGGAAACGACCCGGTCCGGGTACAATGCGCGCTGGTCGGCACGGACGAGATCCAGCGTATTGTCAAACACATAAGCGACCAGGCGGGTTTTGAGACGGCCTACATCCTGCCGGAAGTTTTGGAAGATGGCCAGGCTGACGACGGGAATACGGTCGACCTGTCCAACCGCGACCCCCTTTTCGACGAAGCCGCCCGTCTGATAGTCGTGCAGCAACAAGGCTCCACCTCCCTCATCCAGCGGAAATTCGCCATCGGATACAACCGCGCCGGACGTTTGATGGACCAGCTCGAAAAGGCCGGTATCGTCAGCGCTTTCGAAGGAAACAAGCAGCGGCAAGTCCTCATCATGGACGAATATGCGCTCGAACATAAACTGGATGCCATACGAAACATGAACTGATTGTAGCTCTAATAAAAACCGGAAATGTTATTATGAAGTATATGTCATGCTATGCCGTATTTGTATGGATGGTACTTATAGCCGTACCGGGCGTTGGCGCGCATGCTCAAAAGGCTGATGCCGGCGCCATTCTTGAAAAAACGTCGCAGATATACCGCCAGTGGGACGGGATAAGTATAAAATTCACGGCGAACATCCGTTCGGATAAAAACGGTATTTCCGAGAGTTTCGAGGGGACGATTGTGATGAAAGACGACAAGTTCGTTTTGAAGACCCCGGACATGACGGTCTGGTTCGACGGAACCACGCAGTGGACGTACGTGCCGCGAATCGGGGAAGTGAATATTGCTGCTCCTTCCGGGAGCGACCTGCAGTTCCTCAATCCCATGATTTTGCTGCGGGATTACCGGAAAGATTTCATCGTGTCGTACATCGGCGAAAGCACTTCCGCCAATGCAAAAATGGCTTACGACGTGGCCCTGATTCCGAAGAAAAAAGACGATGTGGAAAAGATTGAGATGCAGATCGAAAAAAACACGTCCCTGCCCGCCAAACTTGTCGTAACGATGCGCAACAGCATGCGGAGCGTCTTCCACGTAAAAGAGCTGGAAAAAGCCGCTCCTCCGGATGATATTTTTTCATTCCCCGAAAGTGAATATCCGGAAGCTGAGATTGTAGATTTGAGATGACGAAGAGAAAAAACGATATCATTATGCATAAATTTGAAATTATACTGCTGACCCTTGCGCTCACATTCCCGCTGATGGCCGGGGATACTCCGAAAATAATCGCCCATCGCGGCTACTGGCAGACTTACGGGTCGGCTCAAAATTCCATCCGTTCGTTCGAACGCGCCGCTGAAGCGGGCGCCTATGGCTCCGAGTTTGACGTGCAGATGACAGCGGACAGCATCCTCGTTCTGTTTCACGACAACACGGTCGGGGGTATAACGATTCAGAGAGCGCCGTATGCTCATTTCATGGATATGAAACTCCCCAACGGGGAATGTATTCCCGTCCTGCGCGAATTTCTTGAAGCGACGCGTCATGTCGACTCCGGCATAAAACTCATTTTCGAACTCAAACCGCATGCCACGCCGGAACTGAACCGCGAGGCGGCGCGCCGTTCAGTGGAAATGATACGGGAGAAGAAACTTGTTTACAGGACGGAATTTATCACTTTCAACCTCGACGCCGGAAAGGAACTCATACGCCTGGCGCCGGAAATACCGGTTTACTATCTTAACGGCGAACTGTCGCCACGGCAACTCAAAGACCTGGGATTTGCCGGACTTGACTACCATTATGACGTGATGCGTAAAAATCCGCAGTGGTTCGGGGAGGCAAAAAAACTTGGTCTCGGCATCAATGTATGGACGGTAAACGATCCCGCCATCATAAGGGAAATGGTCGAACAGGGCGCTGATTTCATAACGACAGATGTGCCTTCCGACGCTTTGTTACAATTGAATCACATAAAAAATGACTGACATAAAGAACTGTACAATATCTGTTGAAAACGAAAACGAAAACGTAAATGTAACCGGTTCCGGTTCCGGTTCCGGTTCAAAATATAAATGGTATGCACTGTATACTTCGCCGCGGGCGGAAAAACGCGTAAAGGAAAAGATTGATCAGAGCGGTATCGAATGTTATCTGCCCCTTCACCGTTCGCCTCGCGTATGGTCCGACCGTATCAAGATTGTTGACGTGCCGCTGTTCAATTCTTACATTTTTGTGAAATGCAGGGAACGGGAAATATTTTATCTGAATAAAATTAACGGCGTGGTCAAAACCATTTTTTACAACGGAAAGCCGGCCGTGATACGCCAGTCGGAAATTGACGCAATAAAAATGTTTATCGAGGAAGCGGCCGGCAAAGCGCTGTGCACGGGGGACGAAGTGGAAATACTGACCGGCATGATGAAGAACATATCGGGGAAAATTGTGAAGATAAAGAAAAAATACCTCGTGCTGCACATTAAACAACTGATGGCCACCGTCTGCGTCAATACGGAAAGCGTCGCTCCCTTAAACAGAATCAAATGAAAACGCTTCCCGGCAAACCCCGACAATCACGGACGGCTGTCCGTTTTGCCCTCGCCAGGGTGGCGGCGGGGCGCTTTTTTTTGCAACTGACGCTCATCTCTCTTTTTATCCTGTCGACAGCACATACGGGCAATGCCGGCTATTTCTTTTCGCGCGTGAGCAGCCAGTCGGGACTTTCCCAGGTCAATGTGAAGTCGATGATACAGGACAGCTACGGGTTCATGTGGTTCGGCACGCGAAACCTGCTGAACCGTTACGACGGGACGAGCATGAAGGTCTTCGACTGCCATGACCCGGTGGCCGGACGGGGCAACAACAACATATCGGCTTTATATGAGGACCGGAACAGACAGCTGTGGGTCGGAACGGACAAGGGCATCTATATTTTCAATCCCGTTGACGAAACATTCACATTCTTCAGCGACAGTACGGCGAACGGCATCCGGATAACGGACTGGGTCTCGGCTATACAGGCGGATTCGGACGGCAATATCTGGATTATCATACCGAACGAGGGCGTTTTCCGCTATCACGAATTTTCCGGGCAGCTCTTTCACTACGAGACGGGCGATATGCGGATGCCCAATCAGGGAGGCAATCCACAGTGCATGTGCGTCGAAAAGAACGGCAGCGTCTGGGTTGGTACGAACGGCAGCGGGGTTTATCTTTTTGACAGGAGTGCCGATTCCTTTATCTGCTATCTGGGGGATCACAACGGCCATTCGCTGAAAGATGAAAACATCTTCACCATGTGCGATTACGGGGACGAACTGGCGCTGGGTATTCACGAGGGGAAAGTGCGCAAGCTGAACAAGCGGCGGAACACCCTCTCGGACGTAAATGCTCCCGGCGTGCATTACAAGATCATCAGGTACGTGACGCGATTCGACGACGAACTGTGGGTTGGTACGGAAGCCGGACTTTTCATCATCAACGAAAAGAACGGCCGGGTGACGCAGCTGCAGGAAGATCCCATGTTTCCCTACTCCCTGTCGGACAACGTGGTGGAATGTATCTATAAAGACCGGGAAAACGGGAAATGGATAGGAACGCGCTTCGGCGGGGCGGATTATCTGGCCAGCAAGGGCTTCGATTTTGAATGTTACACGCCGTCGGGCATCTCGAAAAATGCGATTGTCAGCCGCCGCCTGCGCGAGATGAAGGAAGACAGGAACGGCAACATCTGGATAGCATCGGAGGAAAAAGGGCTGGAGATATTCGATACAAAAAACCGGACGTTCAGACGAATCGAGGAAAACGGGATCGACCGCTACCGCAATTCAAAGGTTCTGGGACTGTACCTGGACGAGCGTCAGGCATGGCTGGGATTCTTCAAAAACGGCCTGGACGTGATACAGCTGTCCGGTTTCAAAATAAAACATTTCTCCGGCAAAGACTTGAACCTGGACGAGGCCAGCGTTTATGCGATATGTGAAGACCGGCACGGGAAACTGTGGATTGGCAACGGCTGGGGCGTTTTCGTGGGAAGCAAGGAGGGTATGGACCTGAAACGCATGGATGAGTTCGGGCTGAGCTACGTGTACGACATCATGGAAGATTCGAGGGGCCTCATCTGGGTAGCCACGCTCGGAAACGGCGTGTTTCGGTACAACCAGGCGACCGGGCAGGTTTCGCACTATACCGGCATCGACGCTGACAGCCTGTCGCTGAGTTCCAACTCCGTCAGCGACATTACCGAGACTTTGTCCGGGAACATCTGGTTTGCAACCGACCGCGGCGGTATATGCCGCTATAACCGCGAGCAGGATAACTTCACAACTTTTTCAATCGAAGACGGGCTGCCGGACAACGTCGCCTATAAAATCATAGAGGATAAGCGGCACAATCTGTGGTTCGGGACAAACAACGGGCTGGTGAAATTCAATCCCGACACCCGGTCGGTCAGCGTGTTTTCCGACAAGGATGGCCTCCCCGTACACCAGTTCAACTACAAATCCGCCCTGGTCGGATCGGACGGCAGATTCTATTTCGGCGGACTGAACGGGCTGCTGTCCTTCGACCCTTATTCATTCGAGGAAAACACGTTTATCCCGCCGGTTTACATCACCCGGCTGACGGTCAACAACCATGTCGCCAACATTGGCGGGAAAAATTCGCCGCTGGAAAATTCCATCACGCACACGAAAAAAATCCGCCTCAACCACGACCAGTCGAATATCGGTTTCGACTTCGTCGCGCTGAGCTTCGCCGCTCCGAAAGCCAACCGGTACGCCTACATGCTGGAGGGCGTTGACGATGAGTGGATTTACACGGATACGAACACCCCCGTCTCGTATGCAAAACTCCCGCCCGGAAAATATGTTTTCCGCGTGACCGGCAGCAACAACAACGGCCTGTGGAACAGGGAGGGCGCCTCGACGGAGATCGAAATCATGTCGCCCTGGTGGAAGTCGAATCCCGCACAATGCCTGTACGTTATTATAGGCATATGCCTGTTTTATTACGCTTTCAATCGCTACAAAAAGCATACGGAACGGAAACACGTGGAAAAACAGCGCCTCTTCGAATCCGAAAAGGAAAAGGAACTGTACAGCTCGAAAGTCGAATTTTTCACCAATATCGCTCACGAGATACGGACGCCTGTCACGCTGATCAACGGCCCGCTGGAAGCGTTGCTCGAAATGGAACTTACCGACCCGGAGCTGAACAAAAGCCTGGAGCTGATGAGCAAAAACACCAAAGACCTTCTGACCCTTGTCAACCAGCTGCTCGACTTCAGAAAGATCGACGGCAACAAGTTCCTGCTGAACAAAGCCGGCTACAGCCTGTCCGGGTTTCTGGAAGAAATACATTCCCGTTTCGAACAAACCGCTCACGGGCAGAATAAAGTCATGACCCTGTCGATGCCGCCGGGGAATATCTTTTTCACGTTCGACAGGGAGGCGTTGAAGAAGGTGCTGAACAACTTATTTTCCAACGCCGTGCGTTATTCGGACGATTATATCGAAACGGAACTCGTCTCCGACGAACGGTATCTCTACATCAAAATCCGCAACAATGGCGGCCTGATTCCATACGATCTGCGGGAGAAGATTTTCGACCCGTTCTATCAGGGAGACCGGCACCGGAACAGCCCGTCGAGTTCGGGCATCGGACTGTCACTGGCGCGGTCGTTGACCGAGCTGCACGACGGCCGCCTGTATTACAGCCACAACCGTTCGCTGAACGAATTTACGCTGCAGTTTCCTCTCGCAAACGGCGTCCTGAACGATGTCCCCGGCGACGGCCGCGCGATCGTGGAACATCCGTCCGCCGACGAAAAACAGAATGAGGAAGTCATCCTGCTCGTGGAAGACAATATCGAAATGCTGAATTTTATTGCCGGCATGCTGAAAAAACGCTTTGGCGTCGAGGTCGCCGTCAATGGCGCTGAAGCAATGGAACTGCTGAAGGAAAAAAACGTCGACCTGGTACTCAGCGACATCATGATGCCCGGAATGGATGGATTCGAACTGTGCCGGAACATCAAGGAAGACTTGAATTACAGCCACATCCCGGTTGTCCTCGTGACGGCGAAAAGCGACATGCAGAGCAAAATTCACGGACTCGAAACGGGCGCCGACGCGTATGTCGAAAAGCCTTTCTCGATGAACCACCTGATCACTCAACTGACGACCATACTGAACAACCGGCGGCGGGAAAAGGAAGCGTTCATGCGAAAACCGTTTCTGTCCGTCCGGAACATGGGAATGAACAAAGCCGACGAGGAATTTGTCCGGAAAATAATCGGCATCATAGAAGAAAACATCACGGATTCCGCTTTCAGCGTGGAAAGGCTGGCCGAAAACGTGTTCATGAGCCGCTCGAACCTGCATCGCAAAATCAAAGCGCTGACCGAACTGACCTCCATCGACTTTATCCGGCTTATCCGGCTAAAAAGGGCGGCAGAACTCATACAAAGCGGGAAATACAGAATCGGGGAGGTCTGCTATCTCGTCGGCATCAACTCCCCCTCCTATTTCATCAAACTGTTCCAGAAACAGTTTGGCATGACCCCCCGGGATTTTGCCCAACAACAACGCTGATTTTTTTTACGCCGCCACGCCGGATCAGGTCTGGTCTGGCCGCATTTCAAAGAGCCGTTCCCGATGCTCAACACATCAGAAACGTAAGCATTCAGTAAAGGCCGTATTTTTCAACCGTGTTAGAGAAGCGACCTTTGCGGTCAAAAAGGAATGTTCTCACTGAATGAAAATCATCGTTATTATCTGTGTAGTATGGGAACAGATATGCGAAAGGGGTTTAATACCCTGGCGGGTCTTGTCACGAATGTTGCCGGACAGAAACTTCCGGACGGATCGGTATATGTCTTTGTCAACAAGACGCGGACAACGGTAAAGCTACTGCACTGGGAGCGAGGAGGATTTGTCATCTACC
>JAIRYY010000224.1 GCA_031267485.1 Tannerella sp. | reverse complement strand
TTCGGGCTGCGCCCTCGCTGGTGACGACGGGGAGGAAGAACGCCACGACGATGAAAGCAATGCACATAACCATGCCGCGTGAAGTATAAGTCATATTGATTTTCCCGTGAAAAATGAATCGGGAATGTGGTCAACAACGCTCAACTGTCGGGCGTCGGATATATTTGTGATAAATTTGGATGCGGCTGCCCGGCAAAACCATGCCGCGCAAAGTTTAATAATTGTCGGTTATCAGTTTAATCAGGCCGGCCACGCTGCAGGCGGTCAACCCGTCCGCGCCGGGGATGAACAGGGAGATTCTGTCCGGACGGACGCAATGTATCCTCACGGCGGACTCCTGCGTTGAAGACGGCCGGAAACCGTTTCGTATCAGCGCGTTCCCGACCCAGTAGGCGGTATCGAAATCTCCTTCGACGGCAATGGGGCGCGAGGGTTTGTCGGCCGTCAGTTTGCCGGTTGCCGAATCGAACGTGATGCCGCGTTTGTCGAAGAACGTTTCGAACGAATGACTTAAAATGAGGTCTTCCGGGGCGCCGCACATCATCGGGCGGCCCTGTTCCTGCAGCCACAGGCAGTCGCTCATCTGTATGGCCAGGTCGAGGTCGTGCGTCGACAAAAGGACCGCCTTTCCCTGTTCCGCAGCCAGGCGATGCAGCAGCGACATGGTCTCGATGCGGTTCGTCACGTCGAGGAACGCAGTCGGCTCGTCCAGCACGATAATCGGGCATTGCTGCGACAGCGCTTTGGCAATCATCAGCTTCTGCCTCTCGCCGTCGGACAGTTCGGACACGCGTGCGGCCGCTTTGTGCATCATCCCGACGGCGTCGAGCGATGCCGCCACGACGCGCCTGTCCTCCGCCCCGAGCCGTCCGAAAAAACCCGTGTAGGGATGGCGTCCGAGCGCGACAAGTTCTTCCGCCGTGATGCCTCCCGCGTTTGTTTTCTCCGTCAGGACAACGCCGATGATGCGCGACAGTTCCCCGTGGGAATAATCCGCCAGCCGGCGTCCCCTTATCCGTATCTCGCCGCCAAGCGCAGGCTGGAAGCCGCACAGGGTACGCAGGAGCGTCGATTTGCCGGCGCCGTTCAGTCCCAGCAGGCTCGTCAGTTCCCCGGCGTACAGCCGCAGCCGGAGCGAATCGTGGACGACGCTGCGCTCGCGTCCCCTGTGCGCGTATCCGATTGCCAGCCCGGAGGTTTCGATGACCGGCCGGCGCGGTTCGTCCGCCGGAACGGGCCCGCCGGCGGGGGCGGCCGGCGCATGTGTCATATCTGGCGTGGAATGCGGCATGTCAGTTGAAATATTGTATGTTTTTCCTGTTTACAATCACATAGATGATAACCGGCGCTCCAATAACCGGCGTGACGGCGTTGAGCGGCAGGATGCCGTCCGTGCCGGGAAATACCGTCAGCAGGTTGCACAGCAGCGCGACGCACGCCCCGGCCAGCATCGTCACGGGCAGCAGCACGGTATGGTTCGACGACCCCGTCAGCAGGCGTGCAACGTGCGGGACGGCCAGTCCGATGAACGAAACCGGGCCGCAAAAAGCCGTTGCCGTTGCCGTCAGCAGTCCCGTACAAAGCAGGATGACGGCGCGCATGCGCTTCACCCGTATGCCGAGATTGGCCGCGTACATCTCCCCCAAAAGCAGTGCGTTAAGCGGTTTTATCAGCAGCAGCGCGATGAACAGCCCGGCGGACGAACAGACGGCGAAAAACGGCAGCCGCTCGTTCGAAACGCCCGAAAAATCGCCCATCCCCCACATCACGTATGCATGAACCCTGTCTGCCGATGAATAATAGTTCAGTATGGAAATGACGGACGAGGCAAGGTAGCCCACCATGATGCCGATAATGAGCAGCATGACGGCGTTTGTCACTTTTCCGGAGAAATAAATGATGATGCCGAGTATCACGCATGCCCCCGCGAACGCGGCGACGATGATAGCCAGGGAACCGCCGGTGGAATCTGCCGAAAACAGCCGGAGCGAGTTGCCGAAAAAAAGCATGACCAGCGCAACGCCAAGACTTGCGCCGTCGCTTATGCCGAGAATGGAAGGCCCGGCCAGCGGATTCCTGAAAAGCGTCTGAAGCAACAGCCCGCATGCCGCCAGCGAAGCCCCCGCCAGTAAAGCGGTTATCGCCTGCGGCAGACGCGACTGCAGCACGATAAACTGCCATGCCGTTTTCCCCGTATCCCCGCCCGACAAAATGCCGACAACCTCTCCGAACGGTATGGATACGGCTCCATACGCCAGATTGGCGGCAAACAGTATGGCAAGCATACACGCCGCCGCCGGATAGAAAAGCGCTTTTTTATGAATCATCCACTGTCTTTTTGCTGATTATCCCGCAAAGATACGAAAAAAGAAACGGCCGGGTTTTCATTTATTTGCAAATATGATTTATCTTTGCATCCGGTAACTTTAAAAAACAGAATATTATGCACATCGCGAACCCCATTTACGATACGGTCTTCAAATTTATGATGGAGGACAACCGGGTGGCCAAGGCTTTCCTCTCGGCTGTCATTCAGGAAAAGGTGGTGGAGTTGGACTTTGCCGCACAGGAGTACACCGTCCGCAAACCGGCGGAAAAGGACGGCAAGCCCGAAAAGCAGGAGGTGAACTATACGGTTTGCCGGATTGACTTTTCGGCGCGCATCGCCACGCCGGAGGGCGGCTCCAAAACGGTGGTGATTGAGCTGCAGAAAGCCAAGCTGATGTCGGACATCATGCGCTTCCGCCGCTATCTGGGGCTGCATTACCAGAATAAGGGAAACACGTACGGCGGCGAAAACAGTCAAAAGGCGCGCCAGATATACTGCATCTTCATCCTGGGACATGACATCGGCATTCCTGGATGTCCGGTCATCCGTGTGGATTCCGCGGTATGGGACGTCGCGACCGGCAAGCTGCTGGATGCCGCCGGCAACGAGTTCATAGACAGCATGCACCACCGCTCGTGGATTGTGCAGACCCGGCAGCTAAAGTACAGCCGCCGGACAGACCTCGAAAGACTGCTGAGCATCTTCGACCCGGACCAGAGTCACATTCTGAGTATCAATGAGGACGACTACCCGAAGGACTACCGCCCCATTAGCCGCCGTCTGCGCAAGGCGGTCGAGAGCGAACAGATACAGATAGAAATGGAATATGAAAACGACTATCTGGAAGAACTTCAAATCTGGGAACGGAAGAACGCCCAATAGGATAAGGCCCTTGAAGAGTAGGATAATACTATTGAGGAACAGAAAAAGACCCTTGAAGAATTAAAGAAGCAGTTAGCCGGAAGACAGAAGTAAAATTCCCCGATACAGCGACACGGATAAAATACGGACAATCGGTGGAAAACCGCATTCCATCTCACAATCTCGACCTGCACGCCTGCACGAATATTAATTAAAACGGATACTCAATATTATACCTGTAAAGGAGCGATTTCCATGCCGTTTGCCGTTATCGGGAAGAATTTGGTATTTTCGAATCTCTTTTGAAAATTCTTTGCAAAAATCGTCTGCAATACAATAAATTTCGGTAATTTTGTCGGTGGCAAGTTGTGCCATAATCTTTATTTATTTTATTGATTTACTGCTATAAAAATAATAAATATTGGCCAACTTACCATATTTTTTTATGTTTTTTTACGTCGAACTCAAGTTTTTATTGCCTATTAGCTGGATTTTTGTGGCTTTGCCGATTTTTGATTTTATACTTATCTTTGTACCGGATGGTTGGAGAAGTATTCTTGTATTTGTATTTTCTGTTCTGCAAACACAAAAATACGCCAACAGGCCGTTTTTACACTATTTTTCATCATCTTTGCAACACTATTGATAATAAAACATCCAAAATGAAACGCATAAAGATTTTCGTAGCCTCTTCTGCCGAACTGGATCAGGATAAAACGCTATTTGACCTTTTCATAAGTGATAAGAATAAAATATACAGGGAAAGGTATATAGACTTTGAACTTCGCACGTGGAAAGATTTTGTCAGCGCCATCACACTGACGCGCTTACAGGAAAAATATAATGAATACATTCAATCGTGCGACATCGTTGTATTTTTATTCCATACGCGTGTCGGACAATATACATTGGAAGAATTTGAAATTGCTCACCGACAATTTATTCGAAGCAAGGGCAAAAAACCCCTAATATATGTTTACTTCAAGGATTATGCCGGTGCGGTAAAAATCCCC
>JAIRYY010000215.1 GCA_031267485.1 Tannerella sp. | reverse complement strand
CTGTCCGTTGGCGATGGATTGTTTCGCCAGCGCCACGCGGCAGAGGACGTATTGCCGGGTGATTTTTCCTTCGCCGCCTTCCCACGGGTGGAATTTCCGGCCGGCAATCAGCGCTTTGGCTTCGGCAAACCGTCCCAGCCGGTTGTAAAGCGTGATTCGTTCGATGCACAGGTCGTCGCGCTGTTCGACGAGCGGGAGGAATTTCTCAAGATGTTCCAGGCGGACGGATGGAGCTATTCCGGTTTTTTTGTACAGCTGGTCGAGTTCCATCAGCATCCGGGCATTGGCGCTGTCCAGGCGGAAAGCTTCTTCGAGCAGCCGGACGGCTCTGTCCTTCTCCTGCCGCTTGTTGTAACAGGCCAGCGCCAGATTCCGCATCGCCGCGGGAAAGCAGGCGTTTATCCGCACGGATTCCTCCCAGCAGCTGATGGCATCGGCGTACTGACGTGCGGAATACCAGAAATTGCCCAGGTAGTAATGTGCGTGTGCGTCCTGCGGATTCGCGCGGATGGCGTCCCTGAGGATGTTCACTTCCTCGATGCGGCTGGGGAAACATCTGTCGGGAGACATTCGGGATGCTTTCATATAATAGCCTAAGGCGTCTTCCTGATGTCCCATACGGGAAGCAAAATATCCTAATGAATAGTAAACCATCGGATAAACATTTTTCTCGCCGGTGATGCAATATGACAAGAATTGCGAAGCTTCTCCATACAGGCCTGCCGCTGCATAATCGAGGGCGTATTCCAGATATGTATGCACGGATTCGCGCATAAGTGATGTGACTTCGTTGAGGTCACATTCGTTTTTCGTCAGGAGGTATTTTTCAAAACGGCATCCCATATTAAACTGGTCCAGGGCGAGCGAACCGCCGATGAACGCCAGGGCTTCTTCCGTGCGGCGGAGGTAGCGGAGGATGGCGGTTTTCAGGTGACGCGCCCTGTGGTTGTGCAGGTTTCGCGCCAGGCTGCGTTCCACCCGGTCGAGGGCGTTATCCCAGTCGCCGTGCGAAACGTCCGTCTGCGCCAACGCGAGATACCCTGCGTCCTGCCATGCGACATTCCATACCGATTTGTAGAACATGCCGTAAGCCTCGTCCTCTTTCCCCTGCATACGGAGGCTCCAGCCCAGGTTGTAAAACGGTTCTCCGTCGCAGGGATTGGGATTGCGCCGCGTGAGCGTGTCGACGGCGCGGCGGAAATGCCGCTCTGCCCCGGTAAACCGTCCTTTGTGCATTAACAAGCGCCCCATGGCATTATTACACCGGATATTTCCCGGCTCACGGCGAAGCGCCTCCAGATAGTATGCCGCCGGATCATACGTTGCATGCCGGTACTGTTCGAGATGCAGCCCGGCGAGATATAATTGTTCTACGGACAAGATATCTTCGGGCTTTCCTTCCGCCTGCGCCGGGGCCGGCATGGGTTTTATCTCAGGTTTATCCGCCCGGTAATTTAACATTTGCCTGCCGCCGGAAGTATAAAGCGTAAAAATCAAATCTTCTGCGAGGGTATTGCCTGCCGCTACGTTTTTGATATATACATTGCCGGGTGAAACATCCGCCTTATCATCTAAAAGGGTCTTTCCTCCGGCGTCTTTCAAAACGACGCGCAAGCCTTTAAATCCGGAGGTCGTGTAGAGAATGATTTTTGCACGGCCGTCGCGCACGTCTACGTTAACGATAGCGTCTTTCGTTGCGTTCTTCACGTAGCCGACTTCCGCATAAGGCATAAAATACTGCACCCATGATTTTTCTTCGCCGGGCTGCAGCCATGAAAAATCAGGCTGATTGTCGGTATAGACTCCCGTCATCAGCTCAATGTAGGGGCCGTCTTCATCCGTAAGATTCCGGTCCCACGCCCGGCCGAAATCACCGTTTCCCCAGGTCCATTGCTTTTTACCCGGCGATATATGATGGTCGGCGACGTGCAATAATCCGGCTCTTGCACTTTCGTCGTATCCGCCGACGAAGTCATATTTTGACTTGACGGCCATATAAGAAGTCGGTACGGGAATATTTTTGTATTTCGAGATGTCCACCCCTGCGGAATAATCCTGTTTATAATAGATGCCTGTGGCTATCGGGAAGTTTGACACGTCGCGCTTGCCGTGGTCGAATACGGCGTGTACGTCGGGCGGGAAGACCGAATGATAATGGTCGTTGACAACAACGGCAGGATTCGCCCACCACAGGAATGTACGTGGGAAATTCGTCCGATTGTAAACTTTCACTTTTATTTCAATGTACGCTTTCCCCGGATAAAGTGTAAAGCCGTGCATCCCTTTCATGCGCGACATGCGTTCCACTTCGCTGCACCATACGGTGATGCTGCCGTCGACGTTTTCTTCCGTCAGGCAGTCTGTCGGAAGAAAGGCGCCCGGACGGTGGTGTTGCGGCCAGTTAAATTCTATGCCGCCGGATATCCACGGGCCGGTAAGCCCTACCAGCGCGGGTTTGATTACCTGATTGTAGTAAACGAAATGCCGCCCTTTCACCTTGTCGTACGCCATTTGTATACGTCCGCCGAGTTCGGGAAGTATCATCACTTTTATGTATTCGTTTTCCAAAAACATGGCGTTATATGGTTTGTCTTTCTTTTCGTCATCTATTTTTTCCACGACGGGATAAGGATATACAACCCCGGAACTTCCCTGGTAAACGCGTTTTTCCAG
>JAIRYY010000197.1 GCA_031267485.1 Tannerella sp. | reverse complement strand
CGCAGTATTTTTGTGGCGGAAATCAATAAAATTTTACGTTTATGGAATGGTATCTTAAAGTTTTGCGGCAGTATGCCGATTTTGAAGGGCGGGCGAGGCGTACGGAATATTGGATGTTTGTTTTATTCAATATCATATTCTCATTTGTGACTGCGATTGTCGCTGTGGCAATCATGGTGGTAGCGGACAGGGCTTCGGCCATTCTTTTGTCTTATCTCTACATGTTTGCGGTCATGCTGCCCTCGATGGCCGTTGCGGTCAGGCGATTGCACGATACCGGGCGGAGCGCCTGGTTTCTGCTTGTCGGCCTCATACCCCTGGCCGGACCCGTATGGCTGTTTATCCTTCTGATTCGGGAGGGGACGCCGGGAAGGAACCGGTATGGCGATAATCCGAAAGAAACGGGATATCGTGCGGATTTTAACGGGAACAAGTCGGTTGCGGTGACGCTGGTCGTTTCTTCTTTCGTGTGGATACTGAATCTGTTGCTGTTATGCATCATATCCGGCCGGCATGTGTTGGGAATCCCGGACTTTCTCGTTCCGGCCGGGCTTGCGGCAGTCGGCTTTTTGCTGCTGCAGGAAAGGAAATACACCCGCAATGTGGCTTATGCGCTTATTATCACGTCCATCGTCTGGTTTATCATCCTGTTTCGTCCCCTTGAAGCCGGATACCCTGGCATTTTCACGATCATCCGGATGCTGACGCTCGTTATTCCGGCGGCGCTGCTGACATTGGGTTTGTCCGTACTCGAAAAGAAAAACGGCGGGACAGCCGTCGCCATTCTGCTGATTGCCGGCTTCTGCGTCCGGTTTGCTCAGTTTGTGCTTGACATCATTATATTCCAGGGGAATTTCAGCAGCGCCACGGATTATATGCATCTCGCGGACAGCGCTATGATGATTGTGCCGTCTGCCGGTTTTCTGGTGCTGGCCATGTCTTTACTGCCGAAAAAGGAGGCGACGAACGCGCCGGTGAAAAGCGGAAACGCGGGATATGCTCCGGCGCCGCAAACCGCGGCGAACAATGGTGGAAAGGTTTATTACGAGCGGGACAACAGGGGGATGCGCGTGGATACGCTCAGCCAGTCGGTGATATACTGGACGGTGGAACGCGTCAGAAGTCCGCGCAAGGATCCGTTCGTTTATTACGTCTTCAAGAATGAGTATGATGCCCGGGCGGCGCTGCTCGAACTGCCGTTTATCCATACGGCTGCGGATACCGGAAAGCTGATTAGTGACGGTCTGTTGCGCTACGGATACTTCGCTGTGACGGACAATGGCCGGTTTACGGGCGAATACGACGCTTTTGTTTCGGGCGCCGATTTCACGCATGACTTGTGGCGACAGACTCATATCGCTTTTGCCCGGCACAACGGCCTGAAGAAAAATGATATGGAACCTGAAAGGGATGCGGCAGCAACAGCCCGGAGCCAACCCGTCGCCGTGGCCGGCAATGCCAAAAATGTAACATTCGTTCGCGAAGACAGGGAGGCCAATTCCGTATGGGCAGTCTACAAAGGCCCGTCCAAGGCGGATGCCATGGCCTTTCTATCCCGCCAGCAGATTGTGCGTCCGCTATATTATGTCGTGGTGGAAACGCCCGAAGGCAATTTCGGACGGGACAAGGACGGATTTTATCAGGAGTGCGCCCGTACAGGCGATACAATAAATATAGCATTGACAAGCTATTAGGTAAGTGTTCCAAGTTATACCTGCCATCATCGGCTTATCTGCCCACGAAAGGACGGCAGGGAGTGTAGCATGCCGAAAAGCCATAAGTCAGTTAGTTATCAAACTGCGACTGAATGGGGAGATGAAACAGATAGATACAAGGATAAAATCCAAACTGATTAAATGATAGTCCAAGTGGTCAAACAGATGGCTGTAGCGAAAGATAACTTAACCCGCTACATCATGACACTTCTGATACGGTTCCAGAGTAGCAGAAGCAGGAACTTGTCATGGCACAACCGTAATAAACGGAAACGGACGGAAGTCATATCCGACAATCTGTCACAGTCAAATTATTATATCGTAAACGGGGATTGCCTAAATCGGAACGCCAGTTGTAAGGCTATGGGGGCAGCCCCTGAATATCCGACATGGCAACGGAGCTTTCGTAGTAGTCCGGGCAGGGGAAAGCCCTGTACATGGCGAAGGGAAGCAGCTAATAACTTTAATATGATTAACGGAAAATGTGTGAGACATGAAAAGAAGTCCTGAAAAAGTATTAAACAGTCTGACGGAACACAGCAAAGATTTGAATTACAAGTTTGAACGTCTGTACCGTATCTTATTCAATGAGGAAATGTATTATGTTGCCTATCAACGCATCCATGCAAAACCGGGCAACATGACGGCAGGCTCCGACGGAAAAACAATTGACCGAATGAGCTTGAACCGAATTGAAAAACTGATAGCATCATTGAAAGATGAAAGTAATCAACCCCAACCGTCAAGGCGGGTGTATATCCCAAAGAAAAATGGGAAGAAGCGCCCGCTCGGTGTACCAACTTTCGACGACAAACTATTGCAGGAAGCAGTTAGAATGGTATTGGAAGCCATATATGAGGGACAGGTTGAAAATACCTCTCACGGCTTTCGTCCCAAACGAAGCTGCCACACGGCATTAGTACAGGTTCGGAATACATTCTCGGGAGCCAAATGGTTTGTAGAAGGCGATATCAAAGGCTTTTTCGACAATATCAATCACCAAATATTGATAAATACATTGAAAGAGCGTATTTCCGACGAAAGATTTATTCGACTCATTAGAAAATTTCCGAATGCCGGTTATCTCGAAAAATGGAAATTTCATAACTCGTACAGCGGAACGCCGCAAGGAGGTATTATTAGTCCGATTTTAGCAAATATATACCTCGACAAATTCGACAAGTTCATGAAAGAATATACTGAGAAATTTGACAGGGGCAAAGAACGGAAACCGTGTAAACAGTCAATCTCACTTGAAAACAAACGATGTTGGATTCGGAAAAAAATAAAAGTGGAAAAAGACCAAACGCGAAAAGCAGAGTTAATAAAACAACTTAAAGCTAATCAAAAGGAAAGCTTACGCTTCCCGCGTGGCGACGAAATGGATGCCGATTACAAAAAGCTCAAATACGTGAGATATGCCGACGATTTTATGATAGGAATTATAGGCAGTAAACAGGATGCCGCAAATATCAAAGAAGACTTGAAAAAGTTTAT
>JAIRYY010000112.1 GCA_031267485.1 Tannerella sp. | reverse complement strand
GTGAACCTCCCGTTTACCGCCGGCGAACTGACGGCCAGACTGAAACCCGTGGCCGGCAAACCGTCGCATTTCAGCATCGAGGGCGACGACCACCAGCTGGAATACGCACCCTACTACGGGATTGTGAACAACCTGCCGTTCACCTGCTACCCCTTTTTCGCGGAAAAAAAATAAAACAGCAGAGAGGCAAGCGCCCGACCGGGTTGTTTGCCTCTCTCTGCTTTTCTATGATCTGTTCCGCTATTTTTGTCTGTGTTCCTATCGCATCTATGGATATCACTGCTTTCTCCATAATATAGATCCTTTTTATCCGGTTATTATGGACGACAAAGATATCCTTTTTTTGCTAATTTTGATGCGGTTGCCCTGAAAACAGATATTGCAGTTAATTTTTTTTTTGAGGTGCTATTGAATGATCTGCCGGGACAGGGTGCGTATTCCCTCTCCGTCATTGGTAACGCAGTGAAGCAATCCAGACAGCTCGGTAGCTGGATTGCTTTCCTTACAATGACGAAAAATAGAGCCGCTTATTATCAGTATATTAACGAACCGTTTTTTTTCGTCTTTTTCCCTCTTTTCCCCGGCATCGCCGGGGTGGGATCTCGCAATGACGAGGGCGAGGCGGAAATTTTCAGCCGGCAACGCCGCCCTGTCCGTCATTTTCCGCTGTTTATCCGCGGGATATAGGGTCTTACAATGACGGAGACACGCTCCGTTACGTTGTCTATCCTTTATTTCAAAAAAAATAGCATCTCAAAAAAAAGAATTAACAGATATTGCCGGTAATTGCCTGTTGCAAATTATTTTTGTAACTTTGCACCTCATTTAACAGCTTTTTTACTTTATGCGCGAAAAAATTATTATTCTTGATTTCGGTTCTCAGACGACACAGCTTATCGGTCGGAGAATAAGAGAATTAAATACGTACTGCGAAATTGTCCCCTACAACAAATTTCCGGAAAATGATACGGATGTCAAAGGGGTCATCCTTTCGGGAAGTCCCTATTCCGTCAATGATGCCAACGCTTTCAGGACGGACCTGTCCGGTATACGTAAAAGATATCCGATACTGGGTATATGCTACGGGGCGCAGTACCTTGCCTATTCTTCCGGCGGCAAAGTTGAATCCGCAGGCCTGCGCGAATACGGGCGGGCGCATCTGTCCAGGCTTGATGACGGCAACCCGCTGCTCGGAGGTATCCATGCCGGGACACAGGTCTGGATGTCGCACGGCGATACGATAACCGGACTGCCCGACACTTTCCATGTGATAGCAAGTACGGACGATGTGGAGGCGGCGGCGTTCCGGGTCTCGGACGAACCGACCTGGGGCGTGCAGTTTCATCCCGAAGTGTTTCATACCGAAGACGGCATAAAACTGCTGGATAACTTTCTCCATATATGCGGATGCTCAAAAGACTGGACGCCGGCTTCTTTTATCGAATCGACAGTCGAAGACCTGAAAAGCAGGTTGGGCGACGACCGGGTCATACTTGCGCTGTCGGGGGGCGTCGATTCGTCGGTAACGGCCGTGTTGCTGAATAAGGCAATCGGCGACCGCCTTACCTGTATCTTCGTAGACCACGGCCTGCTGAGGAAAAACGAATTTGGCAAAGTAATGAAAGCGTACGAAAACATGGGGCTTAACGTGATTGGCGTAAATGCGCACCGGAAATTTTACGGCGAGCTGGCCGGCGTGACCGACCCTGAAGAGAAACGGAAAATCATCGGTAAAGGATTTATTGACGTTTTCGACGAGGAGGCGCGCAAGCTGGACCATGTCAAATGGCTCGGACAGGGGACTATCTATCCGGATGTGATAGAATCGCTCTCTATCACGGGTACCGTAATAAAAAGCCACCACAACGTGGGCGGACTGCCGGAAAAGATGCACCTCCGGTTAGTCGAGCCGTTACGCCTGCTGTTTAAGGACGAAGTCCGCCGTGTCGGCCGCGAACTCGGCATGCCGGACAACCTCGTTTCGCGTCACCCGTTTCCCGGACCGGGTCTCGGAATCAGAATACTTGGAGACATAACGCCCGAAAAAGTGCGTATCCTGCAGGATGCGGACGACATCTACATCTCCATGATGCACGAATGGGGGTTGTATGACCGCGTCTGGCAGGCCGGTACGATTTTACTCCCGATACGCTCCGTCGGCGTGATGGGCGACGAACGTACTTACGAAAACACAGTCGCACTGAGGGCGGTCACCTCGACCGACGCCATGACGGCCGACTGGGCGCAGCTCCCATACGAGTTCCTGGCAAAGGTCTCCGGCGAAATAATCAATAAGGTCAAAGGCGTCAACCGCGTTGTATATGACATCAGTTCCAAACCGCCCGCAACCATCGAGTGGGAGTGATTCATCAAAATATCGCAAAAAAAATGTCGGTAATCAATTGTTTATTGACATTTTTCTCCTATCTTTGCAGCCGCAAATTTTTAAAATTAAAGAAAAAGTTATGAACAATTACGAAACCGTTTTCATTTTGACTCCCGTTTTGTCTGATGCACAGATGAAGGAAGCGGTAGAAAAAATCAAAGAGACATTGCTTTCTCAAAAAGCAGAGATTGTCAATGAGGAGAACTGGGGCCTGCGCAAACTGGCATACCCCATCAAGAAGAAGTCCACCGGCTTCTATCAGCTTATTGAGTTCAACGCCACTCCCGAAGTGGTTGACATTCTTGAAACCCAATTCCGCCGCGACGAGCGCGTGATACGGTTCCTCACGTTCCGTCAGGATAAGTTCGCCGCCGAATACGCAGCCAAGAGGAGAAGTCTCAAATCGGCGGCCAACGACGCCCGGAAAGAGACGAAATCAAAAGAGTACAAACCGAAAGAAGAAACGACTAATTAAGGAGGATTAATCATGGCAATAGCAACAAACAACGGTCAGAACAGTTCCGAAATCAGATATCTTACGCCCATGTCGATGGATGTGAAGAAGAAAAAATACTGCCGTTTCAAGAAAAGCGGTATCAAATACATTGATTATAAAGACCCCGAATTTCTCAAGAAGTTCCTTAACGAACAGGGAAAAATCCTTCCGCGCCGCATCACGGGCACATCGCTGAAGTTCCAGCGCCGTATAGCGCAGGCGGTTAAGAGAGCGCGTCATCTGGCATTACTGCCTTATGTTACCGATTTAATGAAATAATAAAAAGAGAGGAGACGGAATATGGAAATTATTTTGAAAGAAGATGTAGTAAACGTAGGCTACAAAGACGATATCGTAAGCGTGAAAAGCGGTTACGGACGCAACTTTCTAATCCCGCAGGGCAAGGCGGTGATTGCGTCGGAATCTGCAAAGAAAGTATTGGCTGAAAACCGGAAACAGCGCGCGCACAAACTGGCGAAAATCAAACAGGACGCATTGGATATTGCAGCAAAACTGGAAGGCATAACGCTGACTGTCGGTGCAAAAACAAGCTCCACCGGTACGATTTTCGGTTCGGTCACAAACATTCAGATTGCCGAAGGATTGGCGAAGAAAGGCTATGAGATTGACCGCAAGACAATCATCATAAAAGAATCCGTTAAGGAAGTCGGTAATTACAATGCGACCGTGCGTCTGCACAAGGAAGTATCCGTAGTGATACCTTTCGAGGTCATCTCCGAAAATTGATAAAAAACGGAATATTGAAAAAAAAGCTGCCCCATGCCGGGACAGCTTTTTTTGTTGTTTTGCTTTGACTGGCGGCGATAAGACATCGGTCATGGCTTACACCGGCGAGTCCATGTGTTTTACGAATTTACCAGTTTCAGGAAGTGGCCGGGAAGCCGTCAATATCCATAATTTTGGTAAGTCTTTTTTGCCTGTTCGTCCAGCGGTTTACCGTTTTCGTCGGTCAGCAGGTCAATGACTGATTGAGAAATCGGTTTTAGTGTATGGAAAGGCTGATAAAATCCTTTACCGTCGCCGGTTTGTCCCTGCCCGCTCAGCAAATTATCGGATGTATCCCATAATCCTTTCAGTGACGAAGCCATCTGATTGTGATAAATCATACGGTCGGTTTGCCATCCCGAATGGTGAAGGCTTTCATAATAAGTCATCTCCTGATTCATTTCGCGCGCCAGTTCGTTCAGTATAAAGTTTACAAAGCGGTCTTCAACGCTTGTCGCCGTAGGAGGATAGTTTTCCAACTGCGAATGTATGGAAGAACCGTCCCACCATGAGGCATCAATCAACATTTCATTTGCCATATCTTTTTCGACGGTATAAGGATATTGCTGTTCGGCGGGAGAAAGATTTTCGTGTCCCGGCTGAAGGCGGGCAAGCACTTCCGCACGCGTTTCTCCTGTTTTGAAAGCGGCGCGTGAACGCACTTTGTTAATATCCTGTATGGCGGAGGAATAATCCCCTTTCCGGCCATAAGCTTCCGCACGGAGCAGACAGGTTTCCGCCAAACGGAATACCGGCACATCGCGTGTTCCGCCGGAGCCATTGTAGGAAACACGGTTGGGGTCGTCATATTTCAATGAACCGGGGCTTGACGTAGACCCGGTTTTGTCCAGTCCCACATAACTTTTGTCATTATATGAATAAGTGTTATTAGCCGTCTGTATAGGGGCGCGATAGTAATAATTGTCGCCATCCCTGAGCCAGCGTGCCAGTACGACAAACGGCTGTCCGAGCGCTTCCTTAATATCCAAAGCCGTTTCTTTCGAGTTCTCCACGTATCCGAAAGCAATATCTCCCTTGCCCATTTTATGTTCGCCGGGAACAGCTTTGCGGCCTCCATAAGATGTTCTGGTATATGCCGGATAAACATATTCATTGAAATA
>JAIRYY010000111.1 GCA_031267485.1 Tannerella sp. | reverse complement strand
CGGAAAAAGTCGGAATCCTGAGACGATTCTCACTTATTCCGACGGAATAAGTCGGAATCCTGAGACGATTCTTACTTATTCCGACGGAATAAGTCGGAATCCTGAGACGATTCTTACTTATTCCGACGGAATAAGTCGGAATCCTGAGACGATTCTCACTTATTCCGACGGAATAAGTCGGAATCCTGAGACGATTCTTACTTATTCCGACGGAATAAGTCGGAATCCTGAGACGATTCTCACTTATTCCGACGGAAACGGTCGGAATCCTGAGACGATTCTCACTTATTCCGACGGAAACGGTCGGAATCCTGAGACGATTCTTACTTTTTCCGACGGAAACGGTCGGCAAGCGAGAGTTCATCTTCAGGCATTTATTGTAATTCTTAGGTCGAACTCAGGTTAATTATATTCTTTCACGGCGGAACGGGCGGATTCGCGGACAATCACGGCTTCTTCTTCGGTCACGCTTTCCGGGCGGAACGTATTTTCCGTGACCGGTTTGCCCAGAAGCGTTTCAAACCATGCGCAGGCAGCCGTATAGCGTCCGATACCGTGGCTGAGGTGATAGCCGTCGCGGCAGAAATTGTCTTTTTGCGTGACCGTCCGCGCCTTTTGGATGGCCGCGCCCGCGGGTATGACAATCGCAATGCCGGCCTGGGACACCGCATCGTTCACGGCCGCGACGATGGCACGGTACATCCGCTCCTGGTCATAGTCATAACCCGCAAAGTTGTCATGCCTGAAATCTGCGGCATAAGCCCATGTCTGATGAAAAGCCAGCTTCATCTGCGGATTCGTTGCGCGTGAACGGACATATCCGGCAAGACTGCCCAGATAGGGAAAATACGAGTCGGCTTTCCCCGACAGCGGACTGGCCTGCTGCAGCGTCACATAGTCCCAGTCTTCGTCGAGGAGGCATTGCAGAAGCGTCCGGTCGGGCACGGTCGCTTTTTCGCCGTCCGCGCTGATTTTGCGGTAGCTGTAACTCGCCGACTGTTCCATTACATTATTATAATGCCTCTCCAGCGAACAGCCGCCGATGTAAGCGTTGCCGATGACAACCGGAATGTCGGCCGCCCTTGCCAAATCGTCCAGATATTCTTCGGCGGCATCTTCCGAAAAACTGTTCCCTATCGCCAGGATTTTTACCGTGTCCCTTTCCGCCGCAGCGACAATGCCGCAGATGAAAACAAACAGGACGGCAAGCAGCCATTTCATATCAAACCGTTTCATAAATAGAGTATGTTTAAAAAATTTTACATTAATGCCCGCAAACATACGTAAAAAAAATGGCTTTGACAAGGAGGAAGATATCAAAAAATACTTATATTTGCATCCTGTAACAAGAAATGCTCAAATGAAAGTAAAAATCCTGTTTGCGAGTTTTTTATTGTCGGTCGTATGCCATGCGGAAATAGAAATACGTTCGACGCAGATTCTTACGGACAACGGGCTGTCCAATAACACCGTACGCTATTTTCATCAGGACAGCAAGGGTTTCATCTGGATGTCCACCATAGACGGATTGTGCCGTTACGACGGCAACTCGTTCATGACGCTGCGCCCCGACCCCAGCCAGCCGGTATCGCTGGCAGACCAGCGGATATTGAACATCAGGGAGGATAAAAACGGTTTCATCTGGATTTCCACTTCGCCGGAACTGTACAGCTGTTACGACCTCAGGCACGACCGTTTCGTCGATTATACCGGCAACGGAGAATTTTACTGGCGGTATACGAGCCTTGTCATGGCGGAGAACGGCAATGTGTGGCTGTACCACAATTCCGGCAACGGCGCGCGGCATGTGCGGTACGGCGACGGAAAGTTCGTTTCCACCGTCTATTCGATGGAGACGGGCAACCTCCCGGACAACCGCGTATCGTTCGTTCACGAAAGTCCGGGGAACACGATTTGGATAGGAACGCAGAGAGGACTTGTCGCCGTTTCGGAAAACGGACATGAAACGATTGATGACCGGAGGGATTTCCGCTTTGTGGTCGGCGACGGAAATCGGAATCTGTTTTTCATCACCCGGAATAATGAAATCGTAATGTACGACGCGCTGTCGAAAAGCGAGGAAAACGCGCTTTTCCTGCCGGAAGCGGAGGAAAAGTACACGCCGACGGGCTGCACGTACCACGACGGCGAACTTGTCGTCCTGACGACGGCGGGCGTTTTCACGTACAACGTCCGCGACGGGATAATAACCCGCGGCAACTATCTCCTGAAAGAGGAACTCCGGTCGGGAACCGTCATTACGGACAACCGGGGCAACGACTGGATATACAATCACAGCGGGAAACTGTGGTATCTGAACAAGGAGAAGGATTTTTCGAAAGTATTCACGCTCATCCCCGCCGACAAAATCGGATACGTGGATTACGAACGGTACAGCATCGTCCACGATTCGCGGAACATCATCTGGATATCGACCTACGGCAACGGACTGTTCGCCTATCATGTCACATCCGGGGAAATGTACCATTTCACTTCGTCGGTCGACGGCAGCAGTCTTATCGGGACGGATTTCCTCCACAACGTGTTTGAAGACCGTTCGGGAGCCATCTGGGTGGGGACCGACCATGCGGGAATATCCGTCCTTACCGTAATGAACGAAGACGTGAGGCGCATTTATCCCGAAGACAAGCAGCTGATGGACCGCTCCAATACGATACGCCTGATTCGCCGGGAGCCGAACGGGCACATCCTGGTCGGCACGCGCAAGGGGCAGGTCTACGAATATAACGGGCAGATGACGAAAGTGATACGGAAATATTCGTATCCCTCGAGCATCTACGAAATCATCCGGGATTTAAAGGGGCGGATATGGCTTGGCAGTCGCGGAAACGGGCTTTGCATCGACAATGTGTGGTACCGCAACGATGCCGGCAACCTCCATTCGCTGGCGAACAACAGCATTTTCCACATGCACAGGGATTCGAAGGGGCGCATGTGGATTGCCACGTTCGGGGGCGGACTTGACCTTGCCGTCGAAAATGAAGACGGTACATTCTCTTTCATGCACTTCTTCGACAGCAACTATGCCACGCGGCAGATGCGCGTCATAAGCGAAGACAAAAACGGCATGATGTGGTGCGGCTGCGACGACGGCATCTTCGTCTTCAATCCCGATTCGCTGATAAGCAACCCGGCCAGGCACTATCATTACAACTATCAGGGAGGACAGCTGAAAAACAATGAGATACGCGCTCTGCTGTGCGACAGCAAAGGCAATATGTGGATTGGCACCGCGGGGTCGGGACTTGGCGTCTGCAAGCCGGAAAACGATTACGAGACGCTGTCTTTCCATAGCTTGACGACGGACAGCGGACTCGTCAACAATTCCGTGCAGTCGCTGGCCGAAGACCGGTTCAACAACATCTGGATAACGACGGAGTTCGGCATTTCGCGCCTGCTGACGCAGAATAATGCGTTCGAGAACTATTCCTTTTCTATCTACGGCCTGGGTAACGCCTACTGCGAAAACAGCGCGTGCATAAACGATTACGGGGAACTCATCTTCGGCTCCAACCACGGACTGATTGTCATTGACCCGTCCACGCTGAAAAAGGTCGCATTTTCTTCGCCCATCGTCTTCACAAACCTGACCGTCAACGGCATGGAAACAAACGCGAGCGACAGGGAAGCGCCGATGACGCTCTCCGTCTCCCATTCGGACGGAATCGAGCTGAACTACAAGCAGAACTCGTTCTCCCTCGACTTTTCCACGTTCAACTTCGTGGAGTCCGGCATGACGAAGTATTCCTACTTCCTCGAAAATTACGACAGGACATGGAGTACCGCCGCCATCGAAAACCGGGCATCCTACAAGAATATTCCGCCCGGCAAATACATCCTCCGGGTGAAGGCGAGCAACAGCACCGGCGTGTGGGATTCGCGCGAGGCGACCATGCGGGTCTTCATCCGGCCGCCTTTCTGGAAAACGACCTACGCCTATCTGTTATATGCCGTCGCAATCATCGGCATCCTTTGCGTCGCGTATCGCATAACGCATAACTTCGCCCGGCTCAACAACAGGATAAAACTGGAGGAACAGCTGACGAACTACAAGCTGGTGTTCTTCACCAACATCTCGCATGAGTTTCGCACCCCCCTCACGCTCATCACGGGAGGACTTGAAAAAATGGAACAGAACGCCGCCATGCTGCCCCAGGAATTGCTGTCGCCGCTGCGCATCATGAACAAAAGCACCAAAAGGCTGCTGCGCCTCATCAACCAGCTGCTCGAATTTCGCAAAATGCAAAACGGCAAACTGGCGCTGTCGCTCGAGGAAACGGACGTCATTGCTTTCCTGAAAGAGATTTTCTACAGTTTCAGGGACATCGCGCAGTCCAAAAACATGGATTTCCGCTTCATGTCGCCTTCGACTAATTATAAAATGTTCGTAGACAAGGAAAAAGTCGACAAGATAGCCTACAATCTGCTGTCCAACGCGTTCAAGTACACGCCGTCCGGCGGCAGGATAACGCTGACCGTAACGGCCGATTCCGTCGAAAAATGCCTGCGCATACAAATCTCCGACACCGGCGTGGGCATCCCGAAAGAGAAACAGGGCGAACTGTTCAAGCGCTTCATGCAAAGCAGCTTCGCGTCCGAAAGCATCGGCATAGGCCTACACCTGACGCACGAGCTGGTGAATGTGCACCAGGGCAACGTCTTCTTCAGCGAAAATGACGGGGGCGGCTCCGTTTTTACCGTCACGCTCCCGCTCGACAAATCGAAATATCAGGAAAACGATTTCCTGATACCGGACAACATCCTGATGCAGACGGCTGCAAATGCCGTCCGCAACGACCTGCAGGAAATGAACATTACGGTAGACCGGTTTAAAAAGCCCCTGAACCCTTACAGAATCCTGATTGTCGAGGACGACAGCGACGTGCTGCATTTCCTGAACGAAGAACTCGGCGTCTATTTCGAGACGGATACGGCGGAAGACGGCAGGATTGGACTGGACAAAACCGAAAGCGGAGAGTACGACCTCATCGTGTGCGACGTGCTCATGCCCAACATGAACGGGTTCGAAGTCACGCGCCGCCTGAAATCCGATTTCGCGACAAGCCATATTCCCGTCATACTGCTGACCGCCCTGAGCACGCAGGAGAACATGATTGAGGGCTTCGAAACCGGCGCCGACGCATACATCTCCAAACCTTTCAGCATCAAACTGCTGCTTGCACGCATCTTTAAACTGATGGAACAGCGGGAGATGCTGCGGAAGAAATATTCGTCCGAACCGGGAATGATGCACGCATTCCTCTGCACAAACGACCGGGATAAGATGTTTACCGAGAAACTGAACACCCTGCTCGAAAAAAACATATCGAACGCCATTTTTTCGGTTGACGACTTTGCCCGGCAGATGAACATAGGCCGGACGATTTTCTATAAAAAGGTAAAGGGCGTGACCGGCTACTCCCCGAACGAATACCTCCGCATCATGCGGATGAAAAAAGCGGCCGAACTGCTGCATACCGGCGAATTTACCGTCTCCGAAGTGTCGTACAAGGTGGGAATCAACGACCCGTTCTATTTCAGCAAATGTTTCAAGGCGCAGTTCGGCATGGCGCCGTCAATCTATCAGAAAGGGAAAACGGACGCTCCCGGTTAGAAGTCGTCTAAAAATAAATGATAACATTGTCAGCTGGCAACCGAACACATCCCGTCCCCTGCGGGACGGGACGCGAGATGGAGGTTGCGTTTTCTACCGACATTCTGTCCCCGTACGGGACAGAAAAACGGGATGCCCTTGTCCCATTAGGGACAAAATGTCGGTAGAAAACGCCGGATGTCTGTCCGGTCCCGTGCCGTCAGGTACGGGATGTGGTGATTGTCACATTGCGTACCTGACGGCACGCGGACGTGGGGTGGCGGTTGCGTTTTCTACCAACATATTGTCCCGACGGGACAAATCTTCCACCAACATACTGTCCCGTACGGGACAGAAAAACGCGATGCCCCTGTTCCGTCCGGGCAATATGTCCTGACTTTGACATTGGGTGTCTCAGCGATTTTTTAAGCGCCTGAGAATCGCATCAACGACCTGAAATATTTTTTTTGTTCTCAAATATCCAAATCTCATGTGTTTAACTTTAATTTGAGTGTCCCCGAGTCCGCGAGCCGCATACTCGAGTCCGCGAGCCGCGTACCCGAGTCCGCGAGCCGCGTACCCGAGTCCGCGAACCGCGTAACCGAGTCCGCTAGCCCAGTACTCGAGTCCGCGAGCCGCGTACCCGAGTCCGCGAGCCATATACTCGAGTCCGCGGGCCGCGTACTCGAGTCCGCGAGCCGCGTACCCGAGTCCGCGAGCCATGTACTCGAGTCCGCGAGCCGCGTACCCGAGTCCGCGTATCCGGGACAAAGTCAGGAAAAACGCGATGCCCTTGTTCCGTCCGGGCAATATGTCGGTAGAAACATTTCCGGTGACGTTTATATCCCGTCCCGTCAGGGACGGAATGTCGGTAGAAAACGCCGGATGCCCATCCGGTCCCGTGCCGTCAGGTACGGAATGTGAAAGAAAATGACATAATTATTTTTAGATAACCCCTTCGTGATATTTTCCCGAAATGGAGGATGGTCAGCGCCGGTCGAACCGTTGCCGGAGTTCGGCCATTTTTTTGCGGCTGCATTTTTCGGTTATTACCTGGTCGCCAAGCCGGAACTCAACGTGGTATGAGTTGCTTATCAGCCGAATCATGTCGCTGTTGATGATACAGCGGCGGTTGAGGTAAATGAAGTTTTCGGGTAAAAGCGACATGACAGCGTGCAGCGAAGAGGTGGTCGGCGGCAGTTTTTCGCCGTTTGTCAGGATAATCTCCAGGCTGCTGCGGGTCAGCATTTTTATGGCGGCGATACTGGACTTTTTGACCGGGATTTTTCCCTTGAAAGTGTCTATGCCGATGACTTCGCTTTGGGGTGACGGTTCGCTGCCGCATTTCTGCCTGTATTTATCAATCACGTCTTTAATCTGCCGGTTGTCAATCGGCTTGACGACATAGTCGATGACGCCGCAGCGGATTCCCTTTTGGGCGAAATCGAAGTCTTTATGAGCGGAGACGATGATGACGGCCGGCGGGTACTTCCGGCCGGTTATTTTTTCCAGCAGTTCGCCGCCGTTCATGCGGGGCATTTCGTAGTCGAGAAACAGCAGGCTGTATAACGTTTCTTCCATCATTTCCAGGGCGACCAGGGGATTTCCGGCGTCGTCTATTTTTGCATCGGGCATGTACTGGCCGACCAGTTCGCACAGCAGCGCGCGGGCCAGGTTTTCGTCGTCAACGACAAGTATTCTTTCTGTCTTTCTCATGTATCTATCTGTAAATTAATTAGTTGCCCCCCCCGAATTTTCCGGACAGGCGCAGTTCGAAACGTGTTCCGGCAGCGTTCCCGTTTTCGCCGTAAAGGTCTTTCACATGGAGGCTGACATTCGCGTGATGATCGTATTTGTTGATAAAATCAATTTTCCTGCGGACGATTGTCAGCCCCGAACCCGTGCCCTGCGTGTTCAGTTCCTGCGCTGCCCGGCGGCCGATGCCGTCGTCTTCGACGGCCAGCACGGCAAAATTGTTTTCCCTGTAGATCTCGATTTTCAGATGCCCCGGCCCTTCCTTGTGGAAAAATCCATGTTTGACGGCGTTCTCGCACAGGGTCTGGACAATCATGGTCGGCACGGACATGTTACGGTCTACTTCTCCGGCCACGTCCACGGCATAGTCGAATTTATCGCCGAAGCGGAGTATTTCGAGTTTCAGGTAGCTCTCGGCATATTCCAGTTCATCGCCGAGCGGATGGACGAACCGGTCGAGGCCTGAAATCGTGCGGCGGTTGAAGCGCGAAAACTCGGCGATATACTCCAGCGCCCTGTCGCGGTCGTGGCGGATCAGGTAATTGATACTGTTCAGCACATTGTTGGTGAAATGCGGGATATAGCGCGATTTTACGGAGCTCGTCATCAGTTTAGCCTGTTCGATTTCCTTCCGTTCGCGGATGGTCATGTAGCGCATGACAAGCAGGACGAGGAGCGCCGCCAGCGCCAGGGCTGTCCCTCCCTCCAGCGCCAGCCCGGCGGGCGAATACCAGAAAGGCGGCCTGATCGTGATTTCCGGCGAGACGGCGCCCGGCGACCATTCGGCGCCGTCGATTGACGCCTGCACTTCGAGGCGTACCGTCCCGCCCGGCAGGTTTTGAAATTCGACGGTGCGGCTACCGTCCGTCTGATGCCACTCCGTCTGATAGCCGGCCAGGCAGTAGCGAAAGCGCAGGCTGTCGGGCGCCGCCATGCTTGCCGCCCAGAGTTCGAACCGGAGGTTGTTGTGCGTGTACGGCAGGCTGATGACGCCGTCCTGCGCCACCGTTACGGCGGCGTAACTGCTGTCCCTGCTCCTGCATGCGACGGACGCCACGACGGGCGTTACCGCAGCGGGCGCGGGGACGGCCATCAGCGAATCGGGATGAAAGCGCAGCGTGACATCGCCGCCGGGAATCCATACGTATCCTTCGCTGTCGATGCTCAGGCCGTTCTGTCCACATTCGAGCACGTCGAAACCCCGGTGGCGGTCGAAGTTTTTTATGCGGACGGCGCCGCTGCGGTAATAAGCCTCCAGGTCGAGGATACCAAGCCGGTCGCGGTTTTCGCCGAAAATCAGGTACCGGTCTCTGTACATCACCACGGTGTTCACCGCATTTGCGGTGATTTGGCGGTCACTGCCGTCTTTCGCCTCGGCCATCAGTCCGCAATCCGTCCCTTTCCACAAGGTTCCGTTCCGGTCGGCGCACAGGGACATCAGTATCCGGTAGGCGCGGCCGGCCGTATCGGGCGAAAACGTACCGCTCGCCTCGTCGAAATAGAATCCGCCGCTGAACGAGCCAACGCGCATCCGCCCGTTTCCGTCGCGGCAAACCGAAATGACGTGGTTTACGAGAAACGGATACCGTTTCACGGTCAGGTCTTCGGAAACGGCTATCAGCATGAGGGTATCATCCGTAACGCTGCCGGCATAGACGCGCCGGGTCAGCGTGTCGTAGTATGACGCCAGCGTGCTTCCGTCCCGGGGGGTTGCATGCGTCAGGACGGCGTCATTTCCTTTCCGGGGGTCGAAAATCAGCAATCCGCCGGTAAAGTTCAGCCACAGGCGGTTTCCGGCGTCCGTGCAGCCGCCCATGTATCCCATGAAATATTCCGGCGGAGGCTTGCTTCCGTCGGGCAGGCGGTATTCCGCCTGCTGCAGACGCCCGTCCCTGCCGGCGCGCCGGAATCCGAGCGTCTGGGACGAAAACCACCGGTTGCCGTAAAAATCCGCCTGAACGCCCCAGATGTCGTCATTCCCTTTCGTATTGAGGGCATACGTCTCAAACCGCATGTCGTAGAAGTTGTAGATACCGTTTTCCGTAGTCAGCCATACGTTGCCGTTCCTGTCCGTCATCGCGTCGCGCACCACCTGAACGGCCACGGGAATCTCGTTGAGCCGGCTGTTCTCCCACGTAAAGACTTTGCTGTCACTCGTCGAAATGATATAGCGGTTTCCTCCCGTAAAATACATGTCAAGAAATCGCTTTATTTCACCGACATACCGGCGTTTGCCGTCTTTCATGAGATAAAGGCTGTTGCCGGCCATAACCGCAAACTCGCCGTCTTTGCCGTCTTTGCCGTTCACCGGCGCCGCATGTTCGCCCCGGCCGCCTTTCCTGACAACGGAATACCCTTCGTCGCCAAACTGCAGCATCCGCCAGCCATCCGTGTCGTCGTTAAGCGCATAAACGCCGGAATCGTCCTCAAAAATGCAGCTAATGAACGGCATTTCGTATTTGCTTTTCGTGAAAGTCCTGCCGTTCAGGTCGAACACGAAAAAGGAATAGCGGTTTTTCGTGTAGCTGTCCCTGCAGTTGAACAGGTACAGGCTGTCGTCCCGCAGCATGAAGATGCTTTTCCAGTGCCGGGTTGCCTTCCGGTAACTGTCCGGCAGCGGATAAAATTCGTGATTGCCGCCGGGACGGAAAAACGTAATTCCCGACGCGGACAGCAGCAGGACGTCGTCGCCCAGCTGCATGAAATCGTATGAAGTAATATTATCCGTATCGTTCGGGAAGTCGCGCTTCGGCAGACGGGTTGTGAATGTTTTCCCGTCGAAGACGCTTATGCCGTTATGCGTCGTAATCCAGAGATAGCCCCATTTGTCCTCGAAGATGCGGAACGCCTGCTGCTGCGCCAGCCCGTCGCGCACGGTGTAGTGCTCATGCGTCAGCGAACGCACAAGACGCTCCTGCGACGAGGCGCAAACCCCGGCGAGCAATGTAAGGACGGAAATAATCAGGCGCTTCATAATCATCTCTTTTATTTGCCGTGCAAAATTAGGAACTATTTTTCATATTTCATACACGTATTTTGTCATTTCGATACGCAATTTCGCCGCTTCGCGACGTTTTTTTTGCTGTTTCGCGACATTCCCGGAAATTCCCGCTTTTTTTTTATATAACTTTGTGGCGGGAAAGTTAATTGACAACAATGAAAAAGAAAACACGTAAACATTATCAATTAAAAATATGGAAGTGTATGAAGAAAATTATTTTAACATCAGTCATTTTATTTTCGACTCTCCGGGTATGGGGAGCCGGCGACGGGGAATATCTGCCTGTAGTCGCGTACAGGGACGGCAGGAACGTGAAGGTCGAGTATGCCTACGACGCTTACGGGCATGTGGTTTCCATGAAAAAGTATCTGTTGAACGCCGGCGCTTATGTTCCGACGGAAGAAGAGACGTATGCGTACCATCTGTTGCCGAACGGCGAGTTTGTGAGGACGTGGCATGAATTTGTCGGAAATGCCGACATGGATGGGGACGGGCGTTATGAGACGCTTTTCGGAAACCGGACAACGTACGCATACGACAGCAGGGGAGTGCAGTTGCTGGAACAGTACGAAAACTACCGGGAGGGCGTATGGACGATGGAGTACCGCGCTGAAGCCATCCTCGACGGGAACGGCGTACGGACAGGCGTCCGGAGCGAGGGCGAAGGCTGGGAGAACGCCGTCTACAGCTTCGACGGCAAAGGCCGGACGGTGCGGGTAACGGACGGCGAGATAGAGGTCTCATTTACGTGGAACGACAGGGACGAACTTACGGCGTTTAAATTACCGGCAGGGTTGAGCGAGGATGAATTGACCTATCTGGAAGCTGAAAATATCAGGAGCGTATACAACGGCAGGTACTTCAACCCGTACAGGTTTTTACCGTGGACTCTTGAAGACTGGGAATACTCTCTCGCGTCGGATTATGCGCGGGACGACTACACGCTGCATATCTGGCTGTTCGACGCTGACCTCACGATGAACGGCGTCCCGATGGCCATCCGTTCGACCGTGGACGAAGCCGCGGGCGAGATGCAAATTGCCATACTGGAGAGCGAAACCGTGATGCAGAAAATAGTCATCAATGCCGGCGAAAACGGCGGCTGGACAAAAACAACGACCGATCCCGACGGCGAGACTTACGTCACGGCGAGGGAATACGACCCGCACGGCGCAGTGACAGGCAAAAGTGAAATAGACAGCGACGGTTACGAACGGATACAAACCTGGGTTCGCGAATACGACGCCGCGGGACGCCCGGTGAAAACAACTTATTCCGAAGATAGACATCCGGGCATGAACTACGTCGAGACCTACGAGGAGTGG
>JAIRYY010000107.1 GCA_031267485.1 Tannerella sp. | reverse complement strand
TAAGCGGTTGCGTCGAAACATAGAGCGCGGTCGTCCGTGCCGACTCTTCTTCGGCCGCCGGCGCCCGCTCCGGCGTTCAACGGCGCAATGCCGTTGCGCTTACGCCTTCGCGTCGCCTGCATCCATGTGTCCGACGGGCCGTCGTGGTACTGTGTATATACACATACATGCCGCCGCCCGCCCCGTCAAGGGGCGGACAGGCGGGCGACAAGTCAATCGTATGAATAGTATAATATACTTAAATTACATGATAATATTTTCGACACAATCGTGTGGACAGCAGTTGTTGCATATATCATCAATATTCATTCGATCGCCCTGCGGCGGGCGGTGCGGTCTTGGCCTTTTTTGCCGCTTTGGTTACGCTCTTGTGACGGGAGGTGAGCCATGAAACATACGATGCATTCCGGGACGGGCGCTTCCGGGGGGGAGTCCGTCTGTTACTGCACGGCCGCGCGCAAGGCCGCCCGCCTGTTGACCGGCCTCTACGACGCGGCCGTTGCTCCCGGCGGTCTCAGGATCACCCAGTTTTCCCTGCTCAATCATCTGCTGCGCCTGGGGCCGACGTCCATCAGCGAGCTTTCCGCCGCCGTTCTGCTGGAGAGAACCACGCTGATGCGCAATTTGAATCTGCTGGCAAAAAAACGGTTGGTGGAAATCGCGCCTGCGGCGGCATCGAAGGCGCACATCGTCCGCCTGACGGATCTCGGCAGGGAAACACTGGATCAGGTGCGGCCGCTTTGGGAGTCCGCGCAGCAAAAAACGGAGACGCTGCTTACTTCGCAGGAGCGGCATTGTTTACGCCGGCTGGCTTCCCGTCTGTCTTCGGCGCTCCCTTGAGCGGAGAGGCGTCGATATCCGCGGCGCCGGAATACCGTATGCGCATTGCAGACGATACCCGCGTCCGCTCAACGGCGCCGAAACTTTGCGCTTGCCGGGCGGACGCAACGGTTTTCCGGCAGGGCTGACGCATCTAAATTGACAACATATTGAAATATTTAATGTTTATACGATTGCCGTGAAAAGTATTACCTTAATATTTCAATAGGTTATGATGCTCATGCCTCAGCCCTGCGGCCCTTTTTCCGTACCCGCGCTGATACCCGCAAACTCATGGGGTTACAGTGGTATCGATCTGCCCTTGACGCGGAAGAAGCATATCGCCATTATTCAGAGGGCAACGGTGGAGGAAAACAGAACCGAATCATATTTTCATCTGGAACCCCAAATGCCGTACCGTGGAACAAATGGTTCCGGGCAATGTACGCTATGTTTCAATCCACAGCCGGCTCCATCCGCCGACCGACTCCGTCCCGGCGGAGAGGAACCGGGTGGATTATCCCCTCCCTGAAGGGAGGGATTACCGGAATGGTAGGCCCGGCTATGCCGTGCGTCAAGTGGGAGTCTCCCTGAAAAGAAATTTTTGATGAAAAAACCAAATCAAGCTATAGATGCACGGTCGGTCGAATTAATTCGACAAGTGCGGGAAATCATTCAAAATGCTCGCACCCTTGCCGGACGAAGTATAGATGCCGCTCAAGTATCCATGAGCTACGCCATTGGGCAACGTATAGTCGAACATGAACAGAAAGGAGAACATCGTGCCGCTTACGGCCAAAAAGTGATTGCCATGCTGTCCAAGGCCATGTCAGCCGAATTTGGTCGCGGTTTTTCCGCGAGAAATTTGGCACTTATGCGTAAATTTTATGTTATGTACTCGCCGCGGATCACCAAAATTGCCCCGACCAGAAGGCGAAAGGTAGATTTTGCAGTCAGTGACTGCAAAATTTGCTGAGTCGAGAGAAGAGTAAAATTAATCCTTACGAGAGAATAATGACACCTCTACCTCAAACCAAAACCAATGAGTTTTGTGAGCAACTTTGGACAACAGTAGTAAATGATGACACGTTGTCCGAGTTTACGCTTGCCCGTCTGCATAGAGAAGCGGATTCCCTTGAGTCGGTTCATTGGGATGGCTATCTCATCGCGAAAGGTATGCTTGCAGTGATTGAAAATAATGAAAAGGAACTGCTCCGCATTGCAAATATTATTTCTGCCTCAGGAGCATCGGACGCAGTTTTTTTGAATTTTAGCCAATTATTCGCTGAGGTCGGTAAAATAATTGAAGCTCTTGTTTTTGCAAAAAAAGCATGGGAGAAAGCACCGCTCAATTCGAACTGCATTGAGCATGTAATATGCTACGCTGCTGCGATAGGTGATAATCAAGCGGTTGAAACAGCAATGGAAGCATGGCATAAATTACATCCTGATGTGATCCATCCACTTCTTCAAGCATGCCTACTCAATATGAAATCTTATAATAAAGATGAACATACTCTTGAAAAATATCTTCAGAATTCGCTAAATATGGTCCAAATTGCAATAAATAAAAAACCTATAAGCTGCCGACGTAAGCATCTTATCAAAAAATTATTGGATAGAGTAGAATCATGACTGGAAATTATACTGAATGGCATTTTACACTATTTTCCGAGCAATATAAGATTCTAGAAAATAGATTGTTTTTCCTTGCCAGTGAATTTCCTGATACATTTCATACGCATGAAGATGTTAAGTTTTTTAAGCGTATCCGCACGTCAATGGATAAATGCCTTGAATATCCTGAAGCAAATGAGTATGCGCTAGGTGATACTCTAGCCAGGCAAAAGTATGATGGTAAACTGCTTGGTAAAAACTATAGTAACTGGCGCAGGATCAAGAATAACATGCCGCCGCGATACCGCTTGTTTTTCGTTTTCTCCAGCGGGGAGAGAATTGTAATATTCAGTTGGCTTAACGATGGTTCAAGCCTGCGTCGGGAAGGGCATAAGAGCGACGTGTACGCAGTGTTTGCCAAACTTATAGCCGGCGGAAAAATTCCTAGTCTATTTAGTGCGTTGCAACAAGAAAGTAACCCTATGCCGTAAACTAAGCATACCATTTTTCCATGCAAACTCTCGTCAATGCGGTAAAAACAGTGAGCAGTTTACCTGATGTAAGCCTAATCTCAAAAATTTTATCCGGTTACGGTCAGCCTGTGCCGTCGAGAGAAGAGCAAACTCACCGGGATGGAATAGAAGACAATCGCCATATCAAACGCCGTAGCCGCCATAGATGAAGAACGCTTCCTAAGCATAATGCCCTTTGCATTGGAGTATTAAACAAAAATCGCCGTCAATTCTGTATATCAGTCGATCTGCATCGTTGATACGACGACTCCACCAACCGGCAAGGTCTTCTTTTAACGGTTCAGGCTTACCGATGCCTGTATATCTATTTCGTTCTATATCTTTACTTAGTTCATTAATTTTTTTGAGTGTCTTTTTGTCCTGCGTCTGCCAATATAGATAGTCTTCCCATGCGTCGGAATACCATGATAGACGCATAATTATTCCTCAATCAAATCATGTTGCACGATATTAGCGCCTTTCTCAATATCAGCTATGGCTCGTTTCAAATATTGCTGATTCGCCGCACTATAAAATGGATCGGCTGTAAGATAAAAAGGAAAACCATTATGCTTGACCATCTGAATTAAAAATATGCGTACAGCGGATGCAACGTCTAGTCCAAGTTGAGCAGCTACAAATTGTGCCTCGTCACGCAAGGAATCATCAATTTCGATTTGGAGATTTGCCATAACGCCTCCTGTATCTATAGAGATTGATATGCAAAAATACGTTGTGTTGCTGAACGATCAATAATTCATGATATATAAACAGCAAACCATTATTAACACGGGCCGGAGGGGTGTGTCTATATTCCCCCGATGGGGATGGTAGCGTAATGAAAAGGGGGATTCCTTTATCTCTTTAATATAATTACTATTTTAAGGAAGGGTATCAGCCATGCGAAAGCCGGTTTTGATCGCGTTGATTGCGCTGATACTGTTGCTGCTGTCGGCCACTCCGGCCGGATAGTAGTTGACCCCGTATCAGTTCGCATCTGATACGGGGTCGTAAAACCGGACCGTGGCGGTAGTCGTGCATGGGGGCGCAAACCGCGCCGTGC
>JAIRYY010000072.1 GCA_031267485.1 Tannerella sp. | reverse complement strand
AATCTGTCCGTATCCGAGGCGGAAGTATTGCTTCGCACGGCGCTGGACGAGGGTATCAACTTTTTCGATCATGCCGATATTTACGGCGACGGCATCTGCGAAAGCATTTTTGCCAAAGCGTTGCCGTTGCATGTGGTTTCGCGTGAAAAAATATTTATACAAAGCAAGTGCGGCATCCGCAAGGGATACTTCGATTTTTCAAAGAAGCATATCCTCGAATCGGTCGACGGGATACTGGAACGCCTCAAAACAGAATATCTGGACGTGCTCCTGCTGCACCGTCCCGATGCGCTGATGGAACCCGAAGAAGTGGCTGAAGCGTTTGACCTGCTGCAGACCTCCGGCAAGGTACGTCATTTCGGCGTATCGAACTTCAACCCCATGCAGATCGAACTGCTGCAAAAACATACGCCCGTAAAACTGTCCGTCAACCAGTTGCAACTCAGCATTGCGCACACGCCGATGATCGACAGCGGACTGACCGTGAACATGCACGTCAGGCAGAGCGTCAACCGCGAAGGCAGTATTCTGGATTATTGCCGCCTGCACGATCTGACGATTCAGGCATGGTCGCCTTTCCAGAAAGGATTCTTCGACGGGCCGTTTCTGGGTGATACGGAATATGCGGAACTGAACGCCGTCGTCGACCGTCTGGCCGCCAAGTACGGCGTGACGCCTTCGGCCGTAGCTGTGGGATGGATAACCCGGCATCCGGCACGCATACAGGTCATCCTGGGGACTACGCAGCCGCAGCGCGTCGTCGAGAGCTGCCGGGGTTCGGCCCTGCCGCTCACGCGCGAAGAATGGTACGCCATCTACACGGCTGCCGGAAATATCGTCCCGTGAATAATTATACTCTATCGCAGTGCGCACTCCGGCGGCACAAAACCGGCAAAGCATCTTTTGAAGCATGGAGTAACAGGTGTGATAAATGGAACAAAATGAAATAAATTGTAAAAGCTCGCCCCATACAGACAGTCCTGCCGGAACGAACGAACGCTTCCCGGTTCTGGACATATTGAGAGGCATTGCGCTGGCAGGCATCTGTCTGGCCAACTTTCCCGAATTTGCACTGTACACCTTTCAGAAGAAAGAAGTGGTCGACGCCATGCCTACCGCCGCAATCGACCATGCAATAAAATATCTGCAATACATCTTCATCGACGGAAAGTTTTACAGCCTGTTTTCCATCCTGTTCGGCACGGGCTTTTCCATCATGTTGTCCAGGTCGTTGCAGAAGCGCACAAACGGGCTTGCCGTTTTCTATCGCAGAATGGCGGCGCTGGCTGTCATCGGTTTCCTGCACCTGATGTTCGTCTGGAGCGGCGACATACTCCTGCTGTACGCATTGCTGGGCATGATCTTGCCCCTGTTCCGAAACATGTCCGACAGGAAACTGCTGGTTGTCGCCGGCGCGCTCATCCTTTTTCCCATCGCGATGGACGCGGCGAAAGTTTTGTCGGATAACCGCTTCGATACGGCGGCGCCCGCTATCCGCGCTATGCAATATTTCAACCTGAAGAACGGGATTACCGACGATAATTTCGGCGTATGGCTATTAAATGCCAGGAGTTATCCGGAGGTTTTCAAGTTTCTCATATCCGGCGCCTTTATCCGTATACAGGAGTTTGCCGAAGGAAACAGGATTTTCAAAGTACTGGGACTGTTTATCCTGGGCTTATACATCGGCAGGAACAGAATCTATGCCCGTCTTGCCGATTACCGGACGCTTCTGAAAAAAATCAGGCTTTACGGGTTTGCTTTCGGGCTGCCCCTGTCCGTTTTTTACGCCTGGAATGCGAACGGCCGTCCGCTGGGACTGGTCACGTATTCCGTCAGCTATGCCGTCAGCGTCGTACCGCTAAGCCTGGCCTACATGTCGGCCATCAGTTTGTGGTATCTCAACCGCCGGGAACTGAAAATATTCAAAATAACGGCGGCTTCCGGAAGAATGGCGCTGACAAACTATATCGGACAGTCCGTCCTGGGGGCTTTCATCTTCTACGGCACGGGACTTGGCTTGGGCGCAACGATGGGGCTGGTCTGCGTAGAATGGATTGCCGCCGGCGTATTTATCCTGCAGATGATATGCAGCCACGCATGGATGCGTTACATGCGGTTCGGCCCGCTCGAATGGATATGGCGGATGCTGACATACGGCAAAGTGTTAAACATAAGAAAACAATCAACATAATTTACAGATGAAAAAAACAATCAGTAATACTTTTTACGAAGGCGAAAGACCCTTATATGCGTCGAGCGACCTGCGAATCGAAAAAGTAAAATTTTATCCGGGAGAATCGCCCGTCAAGGAGAGCCGCAACATCGAGGCCTGCAAGTGCGAATTTATGAGCAAATATCCTTTCTGGCACAACGAAAACACCGTGATTGAAGACTGCCTGTTCACCGTCTACAGTCGTGCGGCCATCTGGTATTCGAAAAACATACGCATGATAAACACGCTCGTCGAAGCGCCCAAAATGTTCAGGGAAATCGACGGGCTTTATCTCGAAAACGTCCGGCTGACCAACGCCGGGGAATGTTGCTGGAATTGCCGTGGCGTCACGCTCCGTAACGTCGAGGCAAAAGGCGGCGACTATATTTTCATGAACGCCGAAGATATTGAAATAGACGGATTCAAATTGCAGGGGAATTATTCCTTTCAGGATGCCAGAAACGTGGTTGTGCGCAATGCGTATCTGGATTCAAAAGACGCTTTCTGGAAAACGGAAAACGTGACGGTCTGCGATTCGGTAATCACAGGGGAATATCTCGGCTGGCACTCGAAAAATCTCCGCCTGATAAACTGCAAAATCTCCGGTACCCAACCCCTGTGCTACGCGGCAGGCCTCGTGATGGAGAACTGCGAAATGGACGAAACCGCCGACTTGTGCTTTGAATACAGCACCCTGAACGCCGAAGTAAACAGTCCCATTGTCAGCGTGAAAAACCCGACAAGCGGAAATATAACCGCCCACAGCATCGGCGAAATCATTATCGACGTGAACTGCCGCTATCCGGGCGACTGCCAAATCCTGGTAACAAAACAAATCTGTTGAAACGCGATGAAGTACGATTTTGACGAAATAGTTCCCCGCCGCAACAGCAATTCCTGCAAATGGGATTCCGCCGGCGACGGCGACGTTCTGCCGATGTGGGTCGCCGACATGGATTTCCGGACGGCTCCGCCCGTCATCGCCGCCCTGGCGAAAAGGGTACGGCACGGCGTTTTCGGTTATGCAAAAGTCCCCGCCGCTTATTTCGACGCCGTTACGGGATGGTTTGCGAGGCGGCACAACTTCGCCATCCAAAAGGACTGGATACTTTTCACGACCGGAGTAGTGCCGGCGCTGTCGGCCATCATCAAGGCGCTGACAGAGCCGGGCGACAGGGTAATCGTTCAAACGCCCGTGTACAATTGCTTCTTCTCGTCCATCCGCAACAACCGGTGTGAGACAACGCCTAACGAACTTATTTATCGCAACGGAACATATACCGTCGACTTTGACGCTCTGGAAGCAAAAGCATCCGATCCGCGGACAAAACTGCTGCTGCTCTGCAATCCGCACAATCCTGTCGGCAGGGCATGGACACGGGACGAACTGAGCCGTATTGGCGGAATTTGCCTGCGCAACCGGGTCGTCGTCGTTTCCGACGAGATACATTGCGACCTGGTCTATCCGGGACGCACACATATTCCGTTTGCTTCCGTAAGCGAGGATTTCCTGTACAACTCGGTGACCTGCACGGCGCCGGGCAAGACATTCAACCTGGCCGGACTGCAGGTTGCCAACATCATCTCGGCTGACGCCGGGCGCAGAAAAAAGATCGACAGGGCGCTTAACATAAACGAGGTCTGCGAAATCAACGTCTTCGCCGTAGAAGCCCTGATTGCCGCGTACAGCGAAGGCGAAGAATGGCTCGAAGCGCTCAAAGTGTATTTATATGATAACTATCTCTGCATGAAGGAATATTTTGCGAAACACTTTCCGCAATTCCCGGTATTGCCGCTCGAAGCTACTTATTTAGTTTGGGTAGACTGCGCGAAACTCGGAATGTCTTCCGCAAGAATAGCGGAAATCCTCCTCGACCAATCCAAACTCCGCATAAACGAAGGGACGATGTACGGCGCCGCAGGCGAAGGATTCATCCGTTTCAACATTGCCTGTCCGCGGAAACTGCTTGTCGAAGGACTTGAACGATTCGGATATGTCTTCGGAGAATAACAATACAGACAGCCGTCAGGCAGGCGTAAAAAGAATAAGCATCCTCTTTGCCTATTTCCTGATTTACATCGTATGGGGGTCGACCTACTATTTTATAGGCGTCGCTCTCGGAGGCTTTCCGCCTTTCCTGCTCGGTGCGGTACGTTTCACGGTGGCGGGGATGCTGTTGCTGGCATGGTGCCGTTTCCGCGGCGAACAGGTATTCAATTCCAACCTGATACGCAAGTCGGCTGTCAGCGGCATCGTCCTGCTTTTTATCGACATGGCCGTTGTGATGCTGGCGCAGCAGTATCTCAGCAGCAGTCTTGTCGCCATTATCGCCGCGTCGACCGCTATATGGATAATGGCGCTCGACGCGCCGATGTGGAAAAAGAATTTCCGCAGTGCGGCTACCGTCACGGGCGTGATCGTCGGTTTTCTGGGCGTGGCGATGCTGTACGTCGAGCAGTTAAACACCGATACCGTAAACGAACACGGAGAATACGGCGTCCTCATCCTCATCTTCGGCTGCATATCGTGGGCGCTGGGCACGCTTTACGCCAAATATCGCTCGTCGGGCGCAGAAGCGGTAAATGCGTTTGCCGGCTCGGCGTGGCAGATGCTGTTCGCAAGCGCCGCGTTCTGGATTTGTTCGTTTGCGGCGGGCGACGTGCACAAAACCGACATTCCCGCCATCCCGTCGTCTGCATGGCTGTCGCTTGCCTATCTGATCGTGTTCGGTTCGTTAATGGCCTATTCCGCCTACGTCTGGTTGCTGAAAGTCCGCCCCGCCACCGAAGTGGGCACCCATGCCTACGTCAATCCTCCCGTGGCGGTAGTGATCGGAACGACGCTGGGCAGTGAACATGTTTCCTGGATACAGATTGCGGGACTGGCCATTATCCTCGTGAGCGTGATGATGATAAAGAGGAGGAAATAGGTACCGGTTACCGGCATGTTGTTTTCAGTTTCGGCATGGGTGAAAAAATTTACACCTGAATCCCGCGTCGGAAGAATGGACAGTTTAATACTCCTTTATCCAAAGCGGCAACTGCGGATGCCGGTTATTTTTTCGTCTGCAGGGAAACGCGGTATTCCGAGGGCGTGGTGCCCTCCAGCGCCTTGAAAATGCGGTTGAACGAAGACTGGTTTTTAAAGCCCGAAGACTGGAAAACGTATTCCAGCGTGTACTGTGAGTTGTCCTGTATCAGTTTTTTGGCGTGCGCCACACGATACAGATTTATAAAATCGTTGAAGTTTGTGTGTTTA
>JAIRYY010000021.1 GCA_031267485.1 Tannerella sp. | reverse complement strand
ATTTTTCTACCGACATATTGTCCCATACGGGACAAAGCTCGCTTGTTTTTCTGTCCCGGAGGGGACAGAATGTTGGTAGAAAATGTCGGAGGCCTGTCCAACCCCGTGCTGTCAGGTACGGAATGTGGTGACAGTCACATAGCGTACCTGACGGCACGCGGAAAATTGGTTGCGGTCAATTTTTCTACCAACATTCTGTCCCGCCGGGACAAATCGTGTACTTCATTTTGCTTTTAATCATTCTATATTATTTATTTCACGTCACTAAAGCGCTGTCTAAAAATAATCATGTCTTGAAAATACTTTTTTTCATAATGAATTTAAATTTGATTTATGAATATGCGTTTTACCTGACGTATCTGTACCGGGCCGAACAGGCCGGAGGGGAAGGGCTTATCTTCTTTTTTCCAGTGATGCCAGGTCGTAAAAGTATACCGCCCGGTCGGGCTTGGCTTGCCGTCGAGCGCCCATTGCGGCCACTCTTTCAGTTTAAAGCCTTCCCATTCGCGGTCGTCGGACAGTTGCTCGTCGCCAATCAGCCGGTTTGGCCACATGTTCGTGATTTTTACCTGTAATGCGTTTTCTCCGGGCTTGACAATACCGGTGATATCCAGACAGTATGGCGGCTTCCAGAGCGTCGGGAACGATTTGCCGTTCAGCGTTACTTCTGCAAAATTCTTGAGCATACCCAGATCAAGAATCACGCGCAGGCCGGCATCCGGTTTGGCTTCCCACCGGAAAGTCTTATCGTATGTGGCTGTGCCCGAAAAATATTTCACACCGTCATCCGGGTATTCCGTCCAGGAGATGAGCCGGTCGAGCGTCACCTGTGCGGGAGCGCCCCAGTTGGGAGGGAAGGATAATTGCCACGGGCCGTCGATTTCCATGATGTCCGGCAGGCTGCCTGTTTCGACGCTGAAAGTCTTGCCCGATGCCATCGTCACCCCGAACGCACCGGCTTCCCAGGCCTGGATTTCTACATTACCGTTTGCCGTTGCACACAATTCGTAAGCCGGCGCCGGCAGGAAATCGTCGGGTTCGACCGGCAATATCAGCGGACGGCTCTCCTTGGCCTTTGCCCAATAGCGTTCCCCGTCGTACAGATATTCGACGCGTATCTCCTTTTTCGATTCGGGTGCAGGGTCTTTGCCGTCCGTCAGGTCATTACCGACCGTCACCGTCACAGCGCCATTCGTTACCAGGCTCTTCAGCCTGGCCGTGACATCCGTTATCCGCGGCGCCGGTTCCTCCTTCGGGATATTGGCAAGTACACCGTAGTAAACTCTGACGATTTCCGCATCCGGCGGAAGTGTGACGCTTTGATTTTCGTTTATTTCCACCCGTTTATTGGCGCCGCCGGTACGGCAGTCTATCCTCAACTGTTTGTAATAACCCTGGGCCGGGTCTCCGCCCAGTCTGTCGTTATGCGCGGAGACAGTCAGGTTTCCGTCGGCAACCGACTTGCGGACAATCTCCGTTATGTTTACACAATTCACGACGCTTTCATCTGCGAAATAACCGTATTCCGCCTTCAGAATCCGCAGGTCTCCGATGTATTTCGGAACGTCCCGCACAGCGGCAGTATATTTCACGGCTACGGCATGGTCTCCGGTTCCGCCGCCGCTTCCGGTCTTCGGTTTGCGGAATACCACAAACACCGAGCCTGACGGGCCAAAACGTATCGGCGCCGACGTCAAGCCGTCTTTTTCCTCATACACGGGCACAGTCTCCGTTTCGCCCGTATCGGGATGCCAGAACTCCGGCGCCCGGCCGCTCACGCGGAATGTACATTCCACCTCCAGCCCCGCCGGTTCAGAGCAGGCGACGAAATAGACATCCATTCCGCCGATTTCACGGTGGATATATCTTACTTCGGCTTCCTCGATAACACTGAGGTCAGGCTTTACGTCCAACCATTTCAATGCTTCGGCGGGCGATTTGCCGGAAATAACTTCAGGCCATACTTCGTCCGCCAATTGTTTTACTTTGGCATCGACGGACGGATAACCGCGCAGACCGGGAGCGCGTTCGGGCTTGTTTTTCCCGACCACCGCAGCCCCGTCGCGAACTAACCGGCGGATGACTTCCAGCGCTTCGGGCGACATGACCGGGTCGTCGGGCAATACCAGTATGCGGTAGCTCATACCCGACGGCAGCACTAAGCGGCCGTCCTTTACTTTCAACATCTTCAGCGCGCGCGTATCGCATCCGTCGAAATCGTATCCGTATGGCAAGTGACGGTTCTGCAATCCGTTTGGAGCGCCTTCACCGCTGTAGAACAAGACGTCCGCCACGAAACGCCCTTCCTGGAGCATGTACTGGCAACGCGCCTGATAGCGCAGCCATTCCTTACCCTGCTCCCACCAGGTAAGCGTACGGTCGAAGTGTGTGCCCCACTGTCCCATCGTCATGCCCGGATAACGCGTCGGGTCCGTCCAGGGCTGATGGGCATAACGGTGGTAAATCATCCGGTTAACGCCGCCGCAGTATACCGCGTCGCCCTGCGCTTTCAATTCAAACGGGCCTTTCTGCCATTTACCCGCGTCGGGTGCGGCTGTGAAAGCTTCCGCGCCGACAAATTTCTTGCCGTACACGTGCGCCACGGAAGCGGGCAGTTTGGCATTGCCGCTGCTCACGCCGCGACCGGGGTCGACCCAGAACTCGCCCATCGGTATATCACTGTAACTGCCGAACTGGATATCGTCGGACGGGCTGTTGCCGTAACATTCCAGTGAAAACAGCAATCCTGCCTGATGCGCCAGTTGCCCGAAACAGTCCGAATAACTTTCGGCGAACAGGTCGGCTATCACGCGCCGCAGATCCCATAAGAAACGTTCCGTCACTTCGGGCGATTCCACGATTCGCCCGGTGAATACGGGCAGGAAACGAAGGATCGGATAACCGCAGCGCGCCTGAAACTCCCGCTCAAATCCCTGCGTCCAGTTTTGCGTGCCGACCTCGTAACTGTCGATCAGGACATTGTTCAGTCCCGGCCCGGACGGCCCGCCGGTCTTCCCGATCGCAGCCAGTACCCGTCCGACATGTCCGTTCCAGTGCGCTTTGACGGCTTCGCGGCTGAGCTTGTCGCACTCCAGCCCCTGGCCTTCGGGTCGTGCCGGAGAATTACGATGGCTATTCGTCGTATAACCTGCCCGGAGTATCGTCCAGTCTCCTTCGGGCGCATCCCATGCGATTGTCTTTCCGCCGGAGGCCAGCAGTTTTTCCGTCAGGTCGACGACGCCGTCGTGCGGGATAACCATTTCCGGAGACATGTCGCGCGGCGCTTCATACGGGATGTCGTTCCTTTCGACGAACAGTTTTGCCTTCAGCGCGGCAATCGCCGGCTCACCGGCGTCTGTCGCCGGCGTACGGAAGGCCAGTACGGCAATATCGCGGTAAAAATCCAGGTTAGCTTCGGGTTGCGGCGGAGCGACAGCGACTTGCGCCGGGCCTTTGACCTGCATTTCGCTCGTGACCACAATTTTCATGCTGTTTTCCGGCGTATTCCACGGCCCCCCGCTATTTGCCCATCCCGCACAGTTATGGATACACAGTTCCAGTCCCAGGCGTCTGGCTTCGGCATCCGCATGGCGGATCATTTCAAATAATTCCGGTGAATTAAACAGGACAGGTCCCGGCGGAATGTCACCGGCGACATTGAAAATCTGCGCCCCCCCGACACCGGCATCCGCCATCGCTTCCAGGTCGGCGGTAATGCCTTCTTTCGTTATATTCCCGTCCATCCAGTGCCACCAGGTGTGGGGCTTCGCCGACGCGGGCGGATTAATAAATCCCTGTTTCAATGCTTCCGGCGTAAGGCGGGAAGCGTGATTTGTTTCCCGGTCGCAATTCGTAAGCGCCAGGGCTATGGCAAACAATGCTATTGTCTTTCTCATTGTACTGTGTATTTTCATTGTTTATTGCTGTCAAAACGTGATTTTAAACACCCATGCATACTCGTTCTTCCGCCTGTTGTAGAGCGATTCGGGGATGTCGATGATTAATTTGGTATAACCGTACTCCTCGTGCTCCGGATGCTGCACCCATTCGAGCTGCGTATCTTCGGCGCCGATCATGGTGACGGTCGACTTTCCCCTGTTCAGGTACAGCGAATTGATTTCGAGCCTGTCCCCTGGGAACCCGGTGCAGATGGCATAAACGGTCTGACCGTCCTTGCTTCGGGTGAAACGTATCTCGGCCTTTTTATCTTCCGGGACGGCCGTTCCGCCGGGCGTCCCGTCGTTCTGTACGATTGTTCCGGTCGTAAGGTCCTGTACGGGCGTCAGCCACGGGCGCGTTTCGTATATCGCCTCGCCGTTGATTTTAAGCCATGCGCCAATCTCGCGCAGGCGGCGTTCCTGCACTTCGGGCAGTCCGCCCTTGCCGTCGAGGTTGACGATGAGCAGCAGGTTGCCGTTCTCGCTCACGGTGCGGATGAACATGTGTACGAAATTCTTTACGCTAAGCACATTCTCCTCGGTATCCTCGCGATTGTAGCCGAACGACTGGCTGATGCCGCGGTTCTCCTCCCAGGGATGCATCATCTCGTAACCTTTCGGCAGACGGTGATATTCGCTGCAGAAGAAATCGCC
>JAIRYY010000011.1 GCA_031267485.1 Tannerella sp. | reverse complement strand
AACCGTCTGAACTGCACTGCCTGTGCTACATAGCCTGTGCCTGGATTGCTTCGCTTCGCTCGCAATGACGGGGAGACAGAAGCCGGGGAGGCCTGGAACCGGGGAGCCGAGGAGTCGGACGCCGGGGAGCCGGGAAGCGGGACATCGTCATTGCGAGGTACGAAGCAATCCAGGCACAGGCGATGACCTGACAACCGTCCGAACTGCACTGCCTGTGCTACATAGCCTGTGCCTGGATTGCTTCGCTTCGCTCGCAATGACGGGGAGACGGGGAGACGGGAGGACGGGGAGGACAGGAACCGGGGAGCCGAGGAGACGGAAGCCGGAAAGCGGGACATCGTCATTGCGAGGTACGAAGCAATCCAGGCACAGGCGATGATCCGACAGCCGCATTCGCGAGCAGGTAATCTTCCGCTTCGACGTTCCACAGTCCGTTGTTGGCGGCGCACAGTCTGTGCAGTTCGGCGTATACGGGGTTTGTTTTGCCTTTGGCTTCGAACTCAGGGATGGAGGTGAGCGGCATGTTGATGTGCGTGTAGATGAGTTTTTTGCCGCCGGGTATGGACGGCAGGTTCATCGTTGTGTCGATGACGGCGTTTATGCCTCCGATGTGCGTCACGAGACCGGCCGGGTCGAGGCCTTTGCCCATCATTTCGAGCGCTTCGACCATGTCGTCGTTGTTCCCGCCGCTTGTGCCGACGATGTGTGTGCGGGCGTAGTGGACGTTGTAGAAATTGAACGGCGCCCTGAAGTCTGTTTTGGCCGGTCCGGCGAAGAAGTTCAGGCATCCGTCTATGGCGAGCAGGGCGTCGGCCTGTTCGATTACGGGCGCGACGGGCGCGAATACGAGCACGTCGTCGTATCCTTTGCCGCCGGTGAGCGCTTTCAGCTCTTCCACGGGGTTTTCCGCTTTTCCCGTGTTGACGTATTTGAGGGTGATGCCGTTTTTGGCGGCATCTTCGGGAGCGTACAGCGATTCGGCGCGATTCAGCCTTGTCTGGTCGATGTCCGTTACGACGAGGAGGGCGGGTTTCCTGTCGGTACGGCGTATCGCGTAGTTGACGGCTGCAAGCCCCATGGGGCCTACGCCGGCAAGGATGGCCATGCTGCCGCCGTCTTTTATGTCCATGTGGTGGATGTACGAGCCTTGTTCCGTGTGGTAGTTCGCATGCATCGCCCCGATGACGCACGAGAGCGGTTCGGACAGCGATGCCGGGTAGAATCCCTTGCCTGTGTAGTGCAGCAGGCAGTCGTTTTCCATCACTTCGCCGGGGATAATCACGTAAGTGGCGTCTCCTCCGATATGGCGGTACGAATAGCCGGGCGCGCTTAGCGGCCCTACGGGGCCGTTTTTGTCGTTTAAGGCCGGTTGTATGGAGAATTTGTCGCCCGGCGTGAATTTATCTTTCCACTTACGGCCTGCCTCGACGAGTTCGCCGGCAAACTCGTGTCCGATGATGACCGGGTTTTGCGCGACGTCGCGCGGCACGCGCTTGTGAGTGTCCGCCTCGTGCGTCGCCTTGTAGGACGACATGCAGATACTGTCGCACACGACCCGTGCCAGTATCTCATTGTCTTTAATAGCCGGCAGTTCAAATTCTTCCAGCCGGAGGTCGTTTTTCCCGTATAAACGTACTGCTTTTGTTTTCATTAAATTATAAATTATGAGTTTTCTTGAACTAAGAACTAGATTTAATTAAGAATTAAAAATTAAAAATTAAAAGTTGATGAGAGTTTTGAATTAAAAATTAAAAATTAAGAATTAAAAGTTGAAGAGAGTTTTGAATTGCGCGGTATGTACCGTCATTGCGAGGAACGAAGCAATCCAGCCACTGTACGGTCTGGATTGCTTCACTTCGTTCGCAATGACGGAAGACGAAACTGCGAGTTATCAACATGCCCGTCAGCCATTTCCCGCTGTTCCCGCTGGCGCGGACTTGCAGTCCGTGCCTGTCTATCACGAATAACCTGCCGGCACGGGCTACAAGCCTGCGCCGACGGGTTCGCACGTCATCCCCTTTTTCCTCCCCGGCGAAGCAGGGGTGGAAAAAGAGGATGACGGGATGCGGCCGTTTGGATTGAAAACCGACGCAGTCAAATGCACCCGAACAGGAAGTTAATTCTCCACTCTTCATTTTTCATTTTTAATTTTTAATTAATCATCACCTGTCCTCCGGTTACGGGGAGCGCCTGTCCGGTTTCGCAGGTCTGGTCGATAAGGTAGAGGGCGGCTTTTGTCACGTCTTCGGGGCTTGTGCCCTTGTTCATCGGCACCTGGCTCATGTAGTATTTGCGGACATCTTCGACGGTTTTTGCTCCGGGCACTTTCCCGGCCTGCAGATATTGCATGAACAGTCCGTTTTCGGGGTTTGACCACAGTGGGCCCTCGTAGAAATTGCCCGGACAAATAGCGTTCACCTTTATGCGGAACGGCGCCAGTTCGAGCGCAAACGACTGGGTCAGCCCGATGCCGCCGAACTTGCCGCCCGCGTATGCGAAGTTGGCTTTCGAGCCGCGCAGGCCGGATTTGGAGTTTATCTGGATGATGTCGCCGTAATATCCGGGCGCGTATTTGTTCTGCAGTTTCATCACGCGCGACGCCGCCTGCGTGCAGTAGAAATATGCGCTGTAGTTTATTTTTGTGACAAATTCGAAGTTTTCGGGGGTCATGTCTTCCAGCCCTCCGGCGCGCAGGACGCCCGCGTTGCTGATGAAAACGTCCAGTCCTCCGAAGTTGCATACCGTTTCGTGGATGAGGTTGCGGAGGCTTGCCGTGTCGGCGACGTTGGTCTTCACAAAGATTGCGCGGTTTGATTTGCACAGGCCGAGGAGTCTTTCCGCCGTGGCATGGCCGACGGCATCGTTGAGGTCGGCCACGACAATGTTGGCGCCCTCTTTCAGGAGACATTCCGCGATACCCTCGCCGAATCCCTGCGCGGCTCCGGTGACGATGACTGTTTTGTTTTCCACGCGGCCGGAAGCGCTGCCTGCGCTGACTTTGCGGCGGTAGTTCTCGACCTCCCAGTTGTCGATGAAATCAATTTGCCGCCCGGTCATGGGATGTTCCCCGCCGAACGACTGCGCTATCTCCGCCACTTTCATCATGTCTTCGTATACATCAAGGATGATGTCGCATCCGGCGGCATTGTCGCCGACGGCCACCAGTCCTGTCCCCTCGATAACAATCACCCTGGGCGTGTATCCGTTTTTCTCCACGTATGCGTCAATTTCCCGCTGCGCCTTTTCCAGGAGGCTTTCCGTGTCCCCGTGCGCCAGGTAGATGTATTTCGACTTGCAGTAGACGATAGCGTCGGGCGTGAACGGCGTCGCCGTTTTTGCAAATTCCGTTTCCGACGAGGCGAATTTTCCGATGCGGCTGTTGTTGCGTATCTTCAGCGTTTTCAGTCCGCCATGCCTGCTTATCATCATCCGTATGGCCGGTATGACGTCCTGCACGCTGTCGCAAACCGGTTCCGCGCTGTCCGGTTCGGCCGCGACGGTTTTCCCCTCTATTTTCCCGATTACTTTTTCGTACAGGGTTTCTATTTCGTTCGTCGTGTCGGCGCTGACGAATATCCCGTGGTTTTGCAGCAGGACGATGTGCGGATGTTTTCCGTTTTTCTCCTTATGGGCATTTATGCGCTTTTCCACTTCCAGGAACAGTACGTATCCCGGGTCGGTATAGGGGATGTATACGGCATCGTCGCCGAACAGGTTAGCCGTTTCCGCCTCCGCGTTTTTGCTGCACATAAGCCCGTTGACTGCCGTCGGATGAAGGTGTACGATGAAAGCGTAGTCGATGGCGTTGTGCATTGACGTTTCGACGGATGGCCGGCGGTCCTTCGTAATACATGCGGCGGCCAGGTCGTTTTTCACTTCCTCCTCGCGTGCGGCGGTGTCGCCGCTGTACCGGCGTTCGGAAATGACGTTCAGTTTACTGCGGTCGAGAACGGCAAAGCCCTCTTCCGTAATCGTGGCAAGCGCGTGTCCGCTGGCTTTGACCCACAGTCTGTCTCCGTTTTTGTACGAAGTATTACCCCCTCCGGCAATGACATAGCGGCTGTCGCTTCCGTACTTGCGGGATATTTCAATCAGTTGTTTGATATTTGTGTCCATTACAGTTTGAAAAAGTTTGTAAAATCAGATTGTATTGCGTATCAGTTCGCCTCCTTTTTTGATATACCTGTCGCGATGGTCAACGTCGGCATTGCCGTCTGCGTCGACATATCCGGTTTTTCCATTGCGGACAAGCTCCTGATGGGCGGCGATGACGCAGGCTCCGTCGTAGTTTATCTGTCGCAGCCGTTCGGTAAGCGGCGCGTTTCCGCGCGTGTGCAACAGCACGGGTTCCATCGCCGGCGTGTTATGCTCCGTTCCGAAAGTGACGGCGAAACCGTTGTCGTGGAGGTAGCCGGCGTATCGTTCGAGGACTTCGGCGCTGTTTCTTGTCGTGATAAATTCGGCGGCATGTATACCCCGCCGTTTCAGCGTTTCAGCCGCTTTTTCGACGTCCTGCTCGAAATCGGTGAAACCGCCCTTAGCATCGTCGCCGAGGAATGGATAGGTGGGGATTCCGCCTGCCGCAATGATGATACGGCAGACGTCTCCGAGCGGGAGGAACGCTTTCGGGTCTTCGGGAACGAACGCCGCGCCTCCGGCCTTGAGCAGGTTGCCGCGTATCTCGTTTTCTACCCCGGCATAGTCGAAAATATCCGATTTCAACGTTTTGTCGCTGAAGATTTTTTCCAGGAAACGTTTTATCTCCACCGGTTCGTTCTTGAAATGGATATAGGTGTACATGCGCAGCGCTTTGGCTAAGTGGCGTTCGCGGACAAGGCCTTTGGCCATGCAGTTTTCGATGTTTTCGAAATCGACGTTGAACCCCGCCTCGTATGCGTTCAGGAGCAGGTTTACCCTGTCGCACATTTCCCTGACCTGCGCGTTTGATTCGGCGCGTACCCCAGCCAGCTGCGATGCATAAGGCTCTTTGAGCGCGGGCGGACAGCTTAATCCTTTTCCGCTTATGTACGTCCGTCCGGGATTGTTCGGGTCGTTGACGCGGATGCCGTTGTCCTGGTCTTCTTTCTGGAGGCTTATAAATTCGATGTTGAACAGGGGATAAAGATGACGTTTGCGCGCCTCCCTGTCCCATTCTTCATAGCCGTCCATGGAGTAAAAGTCGTTTATTCCTACCACCTTGACATTCTCGTCCGCCGCTGTCTCCAGCGCGTCGGTCAGATTTTCGAACGCGCTGAAAGAGTATGGCGTGTGCAGATGGGCGTTTACGTTTGGTATCATACTTTTTTTAATTGAGAATTGAGAATTGAGAATTGAGAATTTTATGTTTGAATACGTTATACTTCGTGCGGTGAGCCTGCCCCGTATCTCTATCGGATATGCAAAACCATTTGCGGAGCATTCATGTCACATAATTATATCGTTATATCGCGGGAAGATGGGCGCCCGCAAGGGACGCCCCTACCCATCATTAACCATTAATTATTAACCATTAATTATTAATCATTAGCCATTAACTATTAATCACTAATCATTAGCTACTAATCACTAATCACTAGCCATTAATCACTAATCATTAATCACTAATCACTAATCATTATAATCCTCGTTTTTGTCTGCGTATCTGTTCGGCATCGGTGAAATTGTACGTCGGGATGTATCCTTTCAGCGGGATGATTTTCTCATGTATGGCGTCGAGGAAACTCTCCGTTTGCGGGAAGAACGCGTACTCAAGCTCGTAAGCGGGCGTTATCCAGTTGCGCGAACCGACTACCACCGGGGGAGCGTCGAGGTCGTCGAACGCAAGTTCGGTGATGTTGCGTGCGAGGTCATTCAGGAACGAACCGCGTGCGGTAGCGTCGCTTGCTATTACGATGCGGCCTGTTTTTTTGACCGAGGCAAGCGCTTTTTCGTAGTTGAACGGAACGAGCGAGCGGGCGTCTATTACCTCCACGCTCATCCCGTGTTCCTTTTCCAGTCTGTCCGCCGCTTTCATGGCCGTGTAGAGGGTTGCGCCTATCGTGAGGAAAGTGACGTCTTTACCCTCGCGCTTGATGTCCGGTTCGCCGAACGGTATTTCGTAGTACCCTTCCGGTACGCCGCCCCGGTGGAACTGTTCGCCGATGTCGTAGATGCGCTGGCTTTCGAAGAAGATAACGGGGTCAGTCCCCTGGAGTGCGCTGTTCATAAGTCCCTTTGCGTCGTAGGGCGTTGCGGGGAAACAGACTTTAAGTCCGGGTATGTGCGCGGCGAGCGAAGTCCAGTCCTGCGAGTGCTGTGCGCCGTATTTCGAGCCGACGGACACGCGGACGACGACCGGCATCCTGAGCAGGTTGCCGCTCATCGCCTGCCATTTCGGAAGCTGGTTGAACACTTCGTCGCCGCAGCATCCGAGGAAGTCGCAATACATGATTTCGGGGATAACGCGTCCGCCGCACATCGCATAGCCGATAGCCGTTCCGACGATGGCGGCCTCGGCGATGGGCGCGTTGAAGAGGCGATGATAGGGCAGCGCTTCCGTCAGTCCGCGGTAAACGGCAAAGGCGCCTCCCCAGTCGCGGTTTTCCTCGCCGTAAGCCACGAGCGACGCATCCTTGTAGAACCGGTCGGCGATGGCTTCGAACAGGCCGTCGCGCAACTGGTACTGTTTCATTTTCGAGAACGGCTTGCCGTTTTCATCGAACGCGAAACGCTCCTTACCGGCGATTTGTTTTACGCGCGGGTTTTCTTTCAGCGGGTGGTTGACGTCCGGTTCGGCGTCCGACAGCGTGTCGACGGAGCGGTTCGAGAACATCATTGTCTCCAGCAGATTCGGCTGTTTCCTCAAATCCATGTTCGGAGAGAGTTCGGGGTCGATAGCCAGCCGGAATACCGCCAGCATGATTTCTTTAATCTCCCGCTCCATGCCGTCGAGTTCATCCTGCGTGGCCGCTCCCGCATCGATGATATCCCTGCCGTAACTCTTTATGCAGTCGACTTTTTCCCAGGCTTCGATTTCCTCTTTCGTGCGGTATGACGAGGAATCCGACGGCGAGTGGCCGCTGTAACGGTAGGTGAGGATGTCGAGCAGGACGGGGCCTTCCTTTTTCTCAAGAATGGCTTTCTTGCGGCGATAGGCGTCAATCACGGCCAGCGGGTTGTAGCCGTCCACGCGCTCGGCATGCATCTGTTCGGGGTTGACGCCGGCGCCGATTCGCGCCGCGATGTCGTATCCCATTGTTTCGCCGACGGTCTGTCCGCCCATGCCGTACTGATTGTTCATGATATTGACGAGTACGGGCAGTCCGCCTTTCATATCATTTTCCCACAGTTGCCTGAACTGGTCCATTGACGCGAACGACAGCGCTTCCCAGACGGGGCCGCGCGCCATGGAGCCGTCGCCGATATTGGCGACAACGATGCCTTTTTTGCGGTTTACCTTTTTATAAAGCGCCGCACCGACGGCGATTGTCGCGCTGCCTCCGACGATTGCGTTGTTCGGATAGATGCCGAACGGCGTGAAGAACGTGTGCATGCTGCCGCCAAGCCCTTTGTTGAAGCCGGTCGTGCGCGCGAAGATTTCCGCCAAAGCTCCGTACAGCAGGAAACGTATGGCCAGCGCTTTCGTATCGTTGCCCTCATACGCTTTCCGTGCGACGTTCAGCGTCGCTCCGTCCCAGAACTCTTCCATAATCTTCTTCAATTCCGTTTCGGGCATCGTCTGAATGGAACGCAGGCCTTTTGCGATAATCTCTCCGTGACTGCGGTGCGAACCGAAGATGAAGTCGTCCGTATCAAGCATGTAAGCCATGCCCACGGCTGCGGCTTCCTGTCCGGCCGACAGGTGGGCGGGGCCGGGGTTGTTGTACTCGACGCCCTGGTAGGCTCCGGTCGTTTTCACAAGCTGGAGCATCGTTTCAAACTCGCGTATTACCGCCATATCGAAGTAAATACGCTTCAAATCGTCTTTCGTGAAGTTTCCGCTTTCCAATTCGTCGCGGACTGTCTTTTTGTACCGGTTTACAGGAATGGCGCCGAATGTTACTTCGCCCGGTTTCCTGACTTTCAGCGGGTCAATAAATTCTACTTTTGGCATTTTTTTTAGTGATTA
>JAIRYY010000175.1 GCA_031267485.1 Tannerella sp. | reverse complement strand
AGATGGCGTTTACGGCCGTGAAATCTCCAAAACGTTTGGTCAGTTCCTCTGTTTCTATTACATTCATAATTGTGAAAATGGTTTACTCTCCTGAAATCAGGTGTTATGCGAATCCGGGCTGTCTCGAAAGTCTCCCGGCACGCAGATGACGCGGATTTTACCGGTTAACGCAGATTGCCGGTCAGCTGACAATATGCATTTCAATTTATAAAAATCTGCGCGAATCCGTCCGCTCTGCGTCATCTGCGTGCTTTTGAGACAGCCTCTTCCGTGATATTTTCAGACGGCTCACAGGGGCCGGTTCACCGGGTGTGGCGGAGCGCCATAAAGCAGTCTTCGACCGTCGGCGTTACCGGGCGGATGCTGACGTCCGCGTGTTTTATGCGATTCCTCAGCGCGGAAATGTCCGCATCCGGCCTTAGCGTCACGTGGTGAACATCGCCGAAGGCGTAGCAGGCCGTCACTTCCGGCATGAGCCGCAAATCGCGCAGCAGGCGGGACATGCCGGACGAGGAGGCGGCGTACAGCGGACGGTCGAACTTCTCCACGATGCCGGCCGGCGTGTCGACCGTAAGGAACGTGCCGCCGCTCATCAGCGCAATGCGTCCGCAGAGCGTCGCCTCGTCCATATAGGGCGTGCTCACGAGAATGGTAATCTGCTGTTCGCGCAGGCGGCGCAGCATTTGCCACAGTTCCCTGCGGCTCACGGGGTCGACGCCCGTCGTCGGCTCGTCGAGGAAGAGCGCCGACGGGCGGTGTATCAGTGCGCAGCACAGGGCGAGTTTCTGCTTCATCCCGCCGGACAGCTTGCCGGCGCGGCGGTTTTTGAAAGGCTCCAGCTGCCGGTAGATATCCTCGACAAGCCGGTAGTTGTCCTCCGTCCTTACGCCAAAGACGGAGGCGAAAAAAGACAGGTTTTCCTCGACGGTCAAATCCTGATAGAGCGAGAAGCGGCCGGGCATGTATCCCGCCCGCTGCCGTATGCGCCTGTAATCCGTCAGGACGTCGAATCCGTCGACCCGTGCGACGCCTCCGTCGGCCTTCAGCAGCGTCGTCAGAATACGGAACAGCGTGGTTTTGCCGGCCCCGTCCGGACCGATAATTCCGAACAGCTCCCCTTTTTCGACGTCGAAGGACAGGCCTTTCAGGGCTTCCGTCCCGCCGTAACTCTTTCTAATGTCGCGAACCGAAACTGCAATCATCCGTTCATGTGTTATGAGGTCTGAGACGCGCCTGCATTACTGAAAAACCAGTTCGCCATACATTCCAATCTTCGCATATCCGTCGTTTTCGATGGCTGCCCTGACGGCGTAAACCAGATTCTCGCGGTCGTCTTTCGTGCGGATGCTTTTAGGCGTAAATTCGCTTTTCTCCGAAATCCACGATATTGCGCCGTCATATTCGCGCCGGCTGTCGCCTCCGAAATCGGCATATACTTTGACCCGCTGTCCGAGTTTCACGTCCCGGAGCTGCGGCAAGGTGAGATAGGCGCGCAGGAAAAGGCGCCTCGTGTCCGCTACTTTGAACAGGGGACGTCCCGTGACGGCAAACTCGCCCGCCTCGGCGTATTTCGCCAGTATGACGCCCGCGACCGGCGAGGAGATGACGCATCCCGCCAGCCGGTCTTCTATCTGCGCGATTTGCACTTCCATCGCCGAACTTTGCGCGTCGATACCCGACACGCTTTTCCCGAGGGATGACTGCAACGCCTCAAGCTGACTTTCGAGCACTGCAATGGCCGAAGTTATATCATCCAGCTGCTTCCGCGTCGCGGCGTCTTCGCGAAGGAGGTTTTCCACGCGTGCGCGTTCGGTCTGCTGTTTGGCAATCTGCTCCCGGAGCGCGGCCGCCTGCCTGTCGACGTCGGGACGGCCGCTCCTGACGGACGAGATGTTCTTGATGAGCTGTAACTTTGTCAGGTACAGCTGCACCGTATCAATCATCCCGATTTTGTCGCCTGCCATTACTTCCCTGCCCTCGCCGGCGTCAAACGAGAGTATCCTGCCGGTAGCCTCGCTCGAAACCGTAACCTCCGTCGCCTCGAAAGTCCCCGCAGCATCAAAATAATGCTGCTTCTTCCCGCATGAGGAGAAACAAAACAGGACCGTGCACATAATTACATACCTCATATCAATTAAAAATTAAGAATTAAAAATTAAAAGTTAATCACTAATCGCTAAACACTAATCGCTAATCACTAAACATTAATCACTAATCATTAACCGCTAATCGCTATTGACGGTGTATTTTAGTTCGTATATGTTTTTCAGCCATTCCAGTTCGTGTAGCGAACGGTCGAGCATTGCCCGGCTTTCGGCTGTTATGTCGCGAAGCAATTCATTGACGGTGATTGTTCCGCCGGCAAATTTGGCTTCCGAGGATTTCCGGATGGCAGTCCGCAGGCTTATTATTTCATGGTCGCCGGCCATTATCCTCCGCATCGTTTCGACGGCGCTTTGCTGCTGAATCTGCTGCAGACCGTTGTTGAAAAGGAAGACCTCCCGCTGATTGTCAACCTGCTGCTGTGCGAGCGACAGCTTCCGCATATCCCCTTTCTGCGTGTAGAAAGCGCCGAAATTCCACTGCATCCGCAATCCCGCAATATAATTCCAGCTCCATTTGTCGCCGGTCATATCCTTGAACAGGTTGAGGCCGGGATTCCCATAAAACCCCTGCGCGAAAACGCCCAGACGGGGCCGCGTCGACGCCATTATCATCCGCTTGCGCGCTTCAAACTGCGCAACCTGCGCTTCCAGAAGCTGCAGCTCGGGACGGTTGCCGCCGCCTCCGTCCGTTATGTCCGCAAAGGGGAGGTCTGCGCGACCGGGATTACTGCCGTCCGTTACCGCCGGTTTCTCGAATGTATCTGCATCGCTGATAGCCTTGCCGGTCATCATGGAAAGCATCCGGCGGTATGCTCCGGCAGAGCTTTCCAGGTATATCCGCTGTTGCGAAACGGAAAGCAGCTCCGCTTTAATCGCGTGAAGGTCGCCCGGCAAGGCGACGCCGTTTCTGACGCACGCCTCTACTGTCTGACAGTTGCTTTGCAGAAGGTGGCGGAGAAGTTCGTTCTGCCGCAACTGCTCGTCCAGAATCAGTATCCCGAAATACAGGCGGTTTATACGTTCCCGCAGGGCGTACAGTTCGGTTTCTACCGTCCGCGCGGAAACATTTCCCTCCTTCGCCGAAATGTCCTTTTGAGCGCCGGTCAGCCCTCCGTCCCATATCGTCTGATTCACTTCCAGCGCCACTTTATACTGGTCGCGGTTCAATCCTTTCAGGTCGATGCCGAACTGTTCATAAATCTCCGTCATTTGACCGGGAAATGCGGCGGCATCGCTCTGATATGTGGCCTGTATGGCCAGCGATACCTGTGGCAGGTACGCCTTTGCCGCGTTGGCGACGGAATATTCCGTGCTTTTATTAATCAGTCCGTAGCGCTTTATCAGCGGATAGTTCTCACGCGCCAGCGCCTGACATCCGTCAAGCGTATGCTGCGCCTGCAAAGCCATGCAGCATGACGTGAAAATCAGCAGCCAGAGCGGACGTTTCATCGTTTCAGCCTCCTCATGATGATTTCTACATTTTCCCTTTTGCGGGCCTCGAGAAAGGCTTCTTCGCTGCCGTAAGGTTTGACCGCAAAATTCCGCAGAAAGGGCAGTACTGCAAATGCAAACACATTCACCGACGCGATGTCGACCAGCAGCGTGACCGGGTCGATGGCGACAATCGTTCCTTTTTCAACTTCCCGGTCTATCTCGGCGGAAAGTTTTTCCAGGACATTTTCCGCCACGCTTCTGATTTTGTGCTCAAACAGCTTCATCCGTCCCGGTTTGTATATCACTTCGTTGATAACGAACCGCGGCAGCGTCGGGTTTGCCTTCAGGAAGTCGAAATGCGCCTCTATGCCCTGCCTGATTTTCTCGCAGAAAGGCAAGTCCTGCCTGTCGAACGCGCCGAACAGCGAATCTTTCAGTAGCCTCGTCTTCCGCTCGAACACCATGTCGAAAAGATTCTCCTTCGTCCGGTAATAATAGTGCAGCATGGCATGCGTCACGCCGGCAAGCGACGCAATCTTCGTCGTCTTGGCCGCCTCGAAGCCCTTTTCCATAAATTCATACTCCGCCGCCTCAAGGATAGCCTGCTCCTTGTTTTTCCCCTTGATAACCGCTCCTTCCTTTACGGCGTCCGTACCTTTCTTTGCGGCGTCCGTCGCCGAATCGCCTTTTTCAAGCGTTGCATCTTTCTTTTTCATAACATTCCGTTTTTTTATTCATCTGTCAACAGCCTGATCTAACATTTTTATTTAACAACGCTGTTAACGGCGCAAAGGAATATCTTTTATCTTAAACCGCCAAACAAAAAGCCGGTTTTTTTGAAAAAAATCGCAAACAATGCCGGTTATACCAAGCTCGGCATGGTTTTGTGCATTGCCTTTCATTTCGGCCTCCCTCCCCGTCATTGCGACCTCCCTCCCCGTCATTGCGACCTCCCTCTTCGTCATTGCGGCCTCCCTCTTCGTCATTGCGAGGAGGAACGACGAAGCAATCCAGGCCGTCGCCTGTGCCTGGATTGCTTCACTCCGTTCGCAATGACGAAATATGCGCTTATATTAGTGACATTGGGGCGGGGTGGGGGCGGGGGCGTTTACATCCCGCTGAAATCGACGCCGTCGAAAAGCAGCGAGGGGATACGCCAGCTCGACGTCGTGCGGGCGTCGTTGCCGGTTTCCTCCAGGCTGTTCCAGAGCGCCGTCATGTTGCCCGTGATGTTCATCTCGTTCAGCG
>JAIRYY010000143.1 GCA_031267485.1 Tannerella sp. | reverse complement strand
ATCATTGATTACTGATTTTATAATCAGTTTAGCCGTTCGTTCCGAGGCTCCGGGGTTTCCGAGGAGGGAAATTACGCGGTCGTATCCTTTGAGTATTTCATTGCGGTATGCGCTGTCTTCCACGATGCGGCGGAGTTCCCTGTGGATATTCCGTGCGGAAAAGTTTGCGCCGTAGAGTTCCTTTACGACTTCCTTTCCGGCTATCAGGTTGACAAGGGAGATGTATGGGACGCGAATAATGCGTTCGAGGATGAAATGGAACAGCCGGCCGCCTCCGATATGATAGCAGACAACCTGCGGCACGCGGAACAATGCCGTTTCGAGCGTTGCCGTTCCCGACGTGACCAGCGCGACCGACGCCTGTGCAAGCAGGCGGTATGTCTGTCCATAAACTGTTTTTACGCCGCCGTCGCCGTCGCCGTCCGTCCGTCTGTTTCCGTTTTTCAACGCCCGCCCGTAATCGTCCGGGGTAAGTCCCGGAGCGCCGGCTATGACCGGCTGAAATCCGGCGAACTGCTTTGCGACCGCCAGCAGTGTGGGGAGGTTCTGCCTTATTTCCGCTTTCCGGCTGCCGGCAAGTATCGCCATCAGCGGGGCGTCCGTCAGTCCGTTATCCTCAGCGAACGTATCCGGCCTGTTCTTTTCCGATTCGCGGTATGCCGAAACGGAATCGACCGACGGGTTTCCCACATAGTCGACGGGATAACGGAGCGACCTGAAAAATTCCACTTCAAAGGGCAGGATGCAGAACATCCGGTCGACATACCGGCGAAACGACCGGATGCGGTACTTTTTCCATGCCCATATCTTGGGCGATATGTAATAGTATACGGGTATCCCCAGCTGCGTCTTCACGAATTTTGCCATTCTCAGATTAAACCCCGGATAATCAACCAGTATTACGGCATCGGGACTGTATGCGCACAGGTCTTCACGGCACGCCTGCATGTTCCGCAATATCGTACGCAGATGAAGCAAAACGGGAATCACGCCCATATATGCCATTTCGCGGTAATGCCGGACAAGCGTTCCGCCTGCCGATTGCATCAGGTCACCGCCAAAGAAACGAAATTCCGCCCCCCGGTCTTCCTTTTTCAATGCCGTCATCAGGCCGGATGCATGCAAATCGCCCGACGCTTCGCCTGCTATGAGATAATATTTCATTTATTAGTGATTAGTGAATTAGTGATTAGTGATTAATGGCCGGCAGGTGGCTGTCTCAAAAGCCGAATCCCGTCGTCACCAGCGAGGAGGAACCGATATACGCAGGGATTGCTTCGTTCCTCGCAATGACGGAGCGGGACTTTTGAGACAGCCCCATTAATGATTAATGGTCGGTGATTAATATGGGATGCCCCTGTTGATTAATCCCGCCGTCGCGGGCCTGCAGCCCGTGCCAGTATCGAACATGGAACGGCGCGGGCTGCAAGTCCGCGCCTGTGTGCATTGCTTTTCACCGTCATTGCGGACGCAGCGCCCGCTCCGTCATTGCGAGTATGAATTTCCGCATCTATATTTTCAATTCAAATTCGTCGGCGTCCATCCAGACCGGGAATTTGGCGCGCAGACTGTCGAGGTCGGCGCGTTTTACGGTTCCCGTGACTGTTATCGCCTCTTTCTCGCCGGCGGCAAACATTTTCTTTCCTTTCGGAGAATAGATCAGCGAGCCGCCATGGTACTTAAATTCATGCGCGTCGACGCCGATACGGTTTACGCCGCAGACGTAGCACATATTCTCTATCGCCCTCGCCTGAAGCAGCGCTTTCCACACTTTCCTGCGCGATTCGGCCCAGTTGGCCACATAGATCAGCACATCGTACTCATTGTTCACATTGCGGCTCCAGACCGGGAAACGCAGGTCGTAGCAGACCATCAGGCAGATTTTCCATCCCCGGTAGTCGACGATCTGACGGCTCGTCCCCCGCGAAAAATACCTGTCCTCGCCGGCCATACCGAACAAATGCCGTTTGTCGTAATAAAACTCCTGTCCGTCGGGGGTGATGAAAAACGCGCGGTTAAAATACCGCCCGCCGTCTGCCGCCATAAAACTGCCCGTGACGGCAATTTCGTAATCCCGCGCATACCTTTTCATGGCGGCAATCGTTTTCCCGCCGTTCGGTTCGGCCAGGTCCTCCGTCCGCGTCGACAGCCCGGTAGTAAACAACTCCGGCAGTACGGCCAGGTCGGTTTTCCTTTTCAGGCGGCGCAGCAGTTCGCCGTAGTAACCAATATTCTCATCCACGTCTTCCCAAACGATATGGGACTGTACCATGCTGATACGTAAAGAACTGTAATCTTCCATAATGCTCTATTTTAAAGTTATCTGACTCTCCACAAAATTCTTGTCATGACATCCTTTTATCCCGTTATACATCGAACGGATGGCAAGGATATCCCCCTCCACATTCCCCGTAGGATAAAATGCCGCCTTTATGCCGACCTCCTTTTTCCCGTAATCAATATACGCGACCTGAATGGGGACGCCGGCTTTCAGCGCAATGTAATAAAATCCCTTTTTCCATTCCCTCGCTCTCTTGCGTGTTCCCTCCGGGGTTATCGCGATATGAAAAGTATCGCGCCCGGCAAATTCCCCGGCAATCTGTTCCGTCGTGGACGACGACCTGTCGCGGTTGACGGGTATCCCCCCCATGCTCTTGAATATGATATTAAGGGGAAAAAAGAACCATTCCTTCTTCATGAGAAACTTGGATTTTTTTCCCAGTGCATTGTAAAAGAGTTTCCCCAGCGTCAAGTCAAGATTACTCGTATGAGGCGCGACACATATAACGGATTTGGAAATATCGCCGCCGTCAGGACCCACCGTCCAGCCGAACAAATGCAGAATCCACCTGCACAACCTGCGCTTTATCTTCAATTCCTCGAATTTTCCTTATTCAACAACATCAGTTCCCCATAAATCCGGTCAGCCTCCGTGTTGACGTCTTCACGCAACTTCGCATAATACCGCCGGGTCGATTTCCGATCCGCCTGCGCCGACGGACTCCCTGTGCGACGCCTGTATTCATCATTCATGTCGCATATACGGGCGATAATCTGCCCGATTTTCTTCCTCTCCGCTTCCGGCCGCAACGAATAAAGCAGGGTCTGCGTTATCAATTCACCGGACAGATATTCAATAGTTTTCTTCAAATCTCTACGTTTTGCCATAATATTCCTTATCTAAAAAAGCGCGTAAAGATAAATAAAATCCGAACAAAAAACAGCGATTCAGGGATTATATTTCATAAAGTCGCCTCCTGACAGACGTAAGTATGGGAACTTTTCAAAAGAGCATTATTTTCACCGTGCGTCAAAACGCCAGGTACCCGAGGCGACGTCAAGTATCCGGTATCCGTCTTTCCAGCCTTTGTCGGTCAGGTCTCCGGCTTCGCCCGTTCCTGCCGGGAGGGGCGTACCGCTTTCCGTTATGCCGGCGTCGGGACTGCACGGGATATATACCGTGGCGTTACTGCCTGCCGGGATGACGGCCTGCAGACTGAATCCCGCGTGACGGAACTGCCATGATACCATAAGGGGTACGGGTGGAGTAGGAGGCGTGTGTGATCTTGATTTCCTCCCTGCCACCCGCATTTGATGTGCAGCCTTTAATTCACATTTAAATACAATCTCAAAAATGCATCGCTCCAAATATGCCATTCCCAAAATACGGAAAAAGGATATGATGGCTCCGTCATTTTTTTCAGGTGTTCCAAAGCTTTGTCTTTTTCTGATTGTAAAGTGTCTCTTGATTTCAATACTCTCCGGTCATCTATGAATTTGCAATAACAGCCAAATAATTTTTCGTGTAATGCTTCTTTTGAGATTCCCCGAATACCTGTATTATCTTCGTTATAACAACGGTTTAATAAAACGGCGGTATTTCCTGTTTTGTCCGAAATATCCTGCGCTTTCACAACAACATCATGATTTGGGACACTCGGACACAGGCATTTCACTGCACGGGAAACATCTGTCGAAGCATCGCAACAGTCATGAATGGCAAGATTCTTATTGTCGATATTTGTTTCTTTGATGCTGTTGCATCTCGGACAGGTATAAAACAGATTATTCCAATCGTATTTTAAACTGTCATTGCCCTTATGTGCGATAAAATGTTCAACTACAGGGTCTCTTACTTCATCTTCGCACAAATAGCATTTTCCGTAAAACATGGTTTTTAATGCTTTTACAGTTTCTTCCGTTCGATAATCTTTGGAACAGTCGGGGCCCGGTTGCGGGCGGATAACATTAAACATTGCGCCCTCCTTCTTCCATGGCCTCCAGCCCTAACCGGTAAAATGCTTTGGATTCGCTGTCCAACACATCTTCACGACCTTTGATACAGTTAATTAATTGCTGTAATCTGTCCAGGTCTTTTTGTTCCGAATTAATTATTTGAGCGATTTCTTTAATAGAGTTCTCCAATTTTAGGGAAATGGGTTTTACATCCCACAGGCCTTTCATAATTGCCGAATAGGTGTAATAAGACAAATCCTCGGTAATCGGTTCATTTTTGCCCAAATCGAAAACAACCGTATCCGGCGTCGACATCAAGACAAAAGGGGAATGTGTTGTTACTACAAATTGTATTTTGGGGAAAGAGTTGACAAAGAAGGGTAGGATGAGGCGTTGAAGGGATACGTGTAAATGAGAGTCTATTTCATCAATAAAAACAACGCCGGTCAGGTCGGTTGGCATTACCTTGAAATATTCCGTATGCATGATGAGTTCCGCATAAATATCAAAAATGGCTCTATAGCCTGCCGACAGCGTTTGAAAGGAGAATGGCGGATTGTTGTCCCGGCAGATGGAAAATCTGAAATTATCCGAATCGAATCTTAACGTGATGCTATCGTCTTCGAAAAGTATCTTCAAACTTTTTTCAAAATCATTAAACCATGAATCAATCCGGTCTGCCAGGGCCTGATTATTATCATTTGTAATGGCAAGTGATTTTCTGCTCGTTAAGTTCACCAGATGCTGCTCAAACTTATTCGCATGTTTCTGCGAAGGCTGCTGTTTTTTTGCATCTTCTTCCTCCTGCGATACCGCTTTTGCTTCCGAAGGTTGCGTGATTTCGGATAAGCGTTTTTCTTCAAAAAAACGGATGATGGCTTTTCTATCATCATATAAGGCGGAGAAATTAATGTTATCGGGAATGGCGACCTGCAAACCTTCTTTAATGGTATTCAATTGAGATTCGTAATATTTTACTTGTCCTGCCACATTATCAAAAGCGGTAGTCCCTTTTTGTGTTCTATTAAGATCGTCTTGATGCATCTTCAAGCTCTTCTCTATTTGTAGCAAATCAGCGCCTTTCTTTTTCGCAATAAGCAAGTCCGTTTTTTCGTAAACCGCTCTTAAAAACGAAGTTTTACCGGCTCCATTCGCACCGGTTACAATGAGATTTCTCCCCTCCAATTCAATGTTGACATTTTTGTTTGTATGAGGGATAACGCCTGCTATATTCTTAATCCACTTTTCCATGTTATTTTTTTCGAGCAAAAGTACTATTTTTTTTTCAATTTGCATAGTTGTTGTTGAGTACGTTTTTTCATTATCCGTTTCAATGTCTGGCCACAATTCTAATGATTAATGATTAATGGTAGGGGCGCACCTCTGTGTGCGCCCTTCGCCTTTTTGTGTGCGCCCTT
>JAIRYY010000140.1 GCA_031267485.1 Tannerella sp. | reverse complement strand
CAGGATAAGGGCTTTCCAGATCGGCCATACGCTTACATTTGACACTGACAGTTACAGGTTCTCATACCCCGAAATTGACGAATCCGCCCGGATAATCAAACACGCCGCCATCCGGCAGGTACTGGAGGACGGTATTACAAAACTCAAGATATATGCCGCAAAGGACGGCAAGGAAAAATTAACTCCCGACGAATTTGAAGCTTTCAAGTCGTATATGACACAATCCGGCGCCGCAGGCACTCATTTTGATTTCGTACCGCCTGCGGATGTAGACATTCTGACACTCGAATACACGGTATACCGCGATCCTCAGGTGTTGGATTCCGAAGGCAATCTGCTTTCCGGTAGCGGAAAACCCGTCGAAGACGCCGTCCGGAATTATGTCGACAGTATCCGGTACAGCGGCGTTTTCAGCCGTACAAAAAGCATCGACGCGATACAGTCGGCTGCCGGCGTGATGGACGCCGTTCTCCTTTCGGTCAGGCTAAATGAAGTCCCCGTTGATTCGCTGTCATTTAAAAGTGAATCGGGATTTTTCAGCGCAAAAACAGTCAGCGTCACATATCCTCCATATCATGATAATTGATCTGCAACGGCTTATACTGCTTATGCTTCCGATTTCCTTAAGAAATAAACCGGTATCCGAATTTACCCGGTCAAAGCTGCTGGAAACGCAACGCATATGCGACGGGTTCCGGCTGTTTGTTGAAGACGCAAAATACCGCGCCAGCGCCAACGCCTCGGTCATCAGCCTGGAGCATCACATTTCGAGGGAGTTTGACGTCCGGGCGAAGATAACGGAACTTTCCGGCAGGCCAACCGATTTTCTTGTCACGATAGACGGCAATGTTGACGAAAGCCGCCTGAAGGCATTGATAGACGGCTACAGACTGTCCGGCAAGTCGTATGTCTTCCGTGTGAGCGGCGTGAAATATGTCTCCCGATGGATCGATCATGTTGAAGAGGATATGAGCACGGAATATGTCTCCGAATGGATTGATCATATCGGCGTGTACCTGCCCCGCGTCACGGTCGGCTATACGTTTTCATACGACCGGAGTGCGTTTTTCATTCACGTCACCGCCTCGCAGGCAGTATATTCCGATGTCTATTTTTCCATACATGTTATTTATCGCGATCCGACGCAGCCACCTTCCGGGTTGACGGAGGCCGACAGATACGTAAATGGCCATATCTCCGCCGGGTCTGCCGGCGCATATATCGGCGACAATTTCAATAAAGACGAATGGGGAAGCCTTGAAGCATACGCAGGCGAATTTCATCTTCTGACGCGTGAAGACGGTGCATACAGTTATACTGAAAAATAAAAATAAGAAGGATGGCAACAACAGGTTATTTTAGAAGCATAACAGTCGTTATCGACAAAACGGTAGCCGGGGCGTCCGTGCCCGGATACCCCAAAACGTATGACGGGAAAGCGGCCTTCACCCTTGACGGCGCTTCATTCGTCGCAAAAACATCCTCCGGGCTGGCCACCATGCCCGTCGATGAATATACTGCACGCCTTGATGCGTGGAAAACCTTCGTTCAGAATGAGGAACCGGGTCTCTCAATCGACGAAACGACAGTAGCCGGCGGAGAAGCATATAAATAACAGGGTATAAATGGCAACAACAGCATCATTAATCGACAGGATAAAGAATTTCTCGGCACGGACGGGAAAATTTTCGATCGGCGTTAAGGAGTTTTTTGAACTCCTCGAAGACATCGTGAACAAAATCAGGGAAACCATAGCCGGTGCATCCATATCAATGATCTATCGCCCGGACGTCGCAGACATGGAAGCGCTGGAAAGTCTGGAAGACCCGCAAAAAGGCTGGGCGGTCGCCGTCCTCGACGAGGCAAACGAAGCGGGAAATGCGTGCATTTACCAGTACGACGGGGAGGCATGGAATAAAACTCCGTTTGCCAAACCGTCCGAACAAAGCTGTATCCCCCTTGCCGGAACTGCTGCCGGAAAACCTGTTGAAGGTAATTTGCAGGTAAGCAACAGGGATTTTCTGCTCGGCTATGACGACGGAACGGGACTTGTATTAAGTCAGCCCGGTCAGCAGTATTCATACGGTGCAAGGCTGAACGCTTCGGGAACAGCCGGCCTCTCCGTCAATAACAGTGACGTACTGTATGTAAATTCCAACAGAGACCTGTATATACCGGACGGCCGATATTTGTCTTACAGCGGCTGTCCCGCTATGGGAACGTATGCTACTTTCAAACAGGACGGGAATGGATTTCTATTGGACTTCGGGTCTTCCGGGGGAAGCGGCAGGCTTGAACTGAGCGAAACAAACGCCATTCTTTCAAAAGACGACAGTTTCATGATCGACTTTTCCGTGACGGAAGTAAAGGTTTTGCATAACCTGGGCATCAGACTTTCACTGACAGGTCAGGACACTGCCCTGGAACTGGGTACAAACAAAGCCCTCCTTAAATGTGCCGGCGGAAACGGGCGGCTTTCCGTCGGCAACGGCTCGTTCAATCTGAAGGGTGGCGCCGCCGTTTTCCAGGCAAGCGGAAATGTTACGACACACACCAATACAAATGCCGCGGCCGCGTTTACCGAAAACTACGGAAATGCCTTCTCGTACCTGGCCGGCAACAGTTCTTTTTTCGGACTCAACAAAAATACCGGTACTCATGATGAAAATTCGGGAAAATCCGGCCTGGAAGTGTATAACAGCGATGGTACCAATATAATACGGTTGGGGACGAACCTTACAGCGCAATACCCCGATTCATTTTTTACGGTATCAAAGCGCGGGATGCATTTTGAAACAGACAATCATGCGAACCCGGCATATAATACTTCGATAAATTTCAGTGTATATAATAACATCGCTGTTTCAGAGCTGAAATTGACCGGTGCGACCGCGCTGCTAAAAGGCGAAAATGCTACATATCTGGGAGCGGCGGTAAACGGTGAACCTATGGCGGGATTTGACTGTTATGGCACGTCCGCATATATCAACCAGGGGCTTGGAATGGACTGGGGACAGTACGGCTCATATTTCAGGATTGCAGAGTTTGGCGATACCGAACTGTATTCCGCCGGGGAGTTGAAGATCGGGTGTCCGGATTCACCGCTCGGACTGTACATGCCCCTGTATACGGCAGCCTCCGGTGGCGTATCGGAAGATGACTGCGTACTGGTAAGCATTAACGGCTATATCAATCAGCTGTCGCTGGCGGATTTGGCAAACAAAATAAAAACAGTTTTAGAGATTTAAGAATGAAAGCAAATTTGACCGCACTCATTCCCGCAACGGGAACAGTGCCCGACGCCGAAACAGGCGGTAGAAAACAGATTGTCAACTTCACGCCGCTTGCCGGCGTGATAGTTGCATGTACCAACAGTTTACGCACCTTCGAGGAAGTTTTGAAGGCGAAGTCGATCCGAAAAAAAGCGCAGGCGGCTTCCGAAGAATATGCGAAAACGGGAGATACGGACGGTGATCCCGTCGAACTTACGGACGACGAGTTTGAAGTCCTGTTCATGATCGCCTCCACCCGCGGAACCGACGAAAAGCTGGCAGTCATGGAGATGCTGTCAGATCTTAACGAAGGTTTTGACATCGTTAAGTACGAAGCGGAATTTATCGAAAAAAGCCGTGCCGCACGCAGGTAATAGCCGGCATGACTGATTTAAACGGAAGTTAAACGGGATTTAAAAGCTTTGGGGGGCGCAAGTAAAAAAAGCCCCCATCTTTATTAGATACGATTCTCAGGCGATATCTAACAATAAAGGTGCCACAACACCACGACAGGAGCTATGATATGCTTCCGAACCGGTGTTGTGGCACCTTCCTTTATTGCCTGAGAGGGCACAAAATTAGTATTAATATTTTAAATGTAAAGTATATGGATAAAAAAATGAAAGCAAAATTAAAAACGCCAATAACCTATTATGGTGGAAAGCAGGGTATGTTGAAATATATTAGGCCGTTAATTCCTGATCATGATTTATATTGCGAGCCTTTTGCCGGCGGTGCTGCCGTGTTTTTTGACAAAACGCCGGCAAAGGTTAATGTTATTAACGATTTGAATGGCGAATTGATAAATTTTTATAGAACGGTCGTTTCCGATCCTGATGAATTACGGATGGAAGTAAGCAGGACGTTGCATTGCAGGAATCAGCATCAACACGCCTGGTATATTTATAATAATCCGGATTATTTCAACAATATACAACGCGCCTGGGCTGTATTTGTCTTGAGCAAAATGGGCTTTGCGGGAAAATTATCATCAAGTTTTGGATTTGACAAATCCGAAAGCAGGCACTCGCGCAGGATAAGTTTCGCCAAAGATATTTTTACGCAAGATTTAAGGATGTTATTAGAGCAGTCAACTGTAGAGTGTGACGATGCCTTTGAAATTATTCGTCGCTATGACGGAACCCGTGCCTGGCACTTTATAGATCCTCCCTATGTTGGAAGTAATATGGGGCATTATAGCGGAATGTTTAACGAACAAAGTCTTGAAGAGCTGCTCAACTTATGCTCCGGGTTAAAGGGAAAATTCATGCTAACAATGTATCCCTGCGATATTATTAAAGTGTTTTCCCGGCGTTTTGCCTGGAAGATTCACGAAGCGGAACGCCATCTGTCTGCATGTAAATCCGAACACAGGCGTCGCCAATTAGAATGGATGGTGTGTAATTATTGAAATGATATTGATTTTGAGATTATATCGTGCGAGATGTCTGTTTCATACCACAGCTAAAATTAAGCATGACCGCCAATATGTCATATTTGAAAAAAGCTGCGATTTTATTTGGAAAAAAGCTGCGATTTTATTTAGGAATAACACCTGATTCTCTTTCAATGCCAACAGGTAATGACCCTTTTTCT
>JAIRYY010000131.1 GCA_031267485.1 Tannerella sp. | reverse complement strand
CTCATCCATCACAAGCCGACGCACCAGATTTGCCTTTGCACCGTGCGCTCGCTGCAAATGATTGAGCCGCTTGACGGCAAATATTATATTGACGTCAAGCATATCTCCAAACCCGTTATCAAAGCGCTTATTACGGAACAAAACATAAGCAAAAACGATGCTGCCGACTTGCTGTACAATTCCGCCGTCTTCGGGAAACTTTCGGATAAATCAACCGAACTCTACAAAAAAGACTGGATGGAAATCTACGAACTGCTCCTGCGGGAATTGAATCCGAAAAGATAAAAAATCAGGAAAAAACTCCGCTCAACCTTTTTTGTTTTCCGTGCCGACGAAACGGAAGATGCGTACGGACTTACCCGCATCAAGGAATGTTATACCATATCCCCTGATTTGCACTTTTCATGATAAAAAAAGTACACTTGCCGAATAAAAAGTATGGACGTAATGAGGCAAGTTCGCCGGTTAAAACTCCGAACCGTTCCTGAATTTTCTCGCCATTTTCACTCAAAATGCAGACAAAGACAGTATCTTTGTACCCGCAATTATTAAAAAACTAAGTTTAAAACTGAATTATAATGAAAAAAATAATCGTACTATCCATTGTTTTTGCATTCTCCGTTTGGTCCTGTACAAAAGATACGGATAAATTTCCGGTGAACGGAGACAGCGCGGCTTATACGTACATTTTGCTTGTTAAGGCGAATCCTCGCAATAGGGTTGAATATCTCATCGCATACCCGCAGGCGGTAAGGTTGGAGGATGAAGTCGTCATAACGGTAAAAGCGGAGATAACAAACGGCGCTCCGCAAATAGATTCCATCAATTTTTACAACCCGGAAAACGGGTACCCGGTATCGTCAAGCGATGATGTATACAGCGACAACCCCAATATCAGAATGCAGGAATTTGTATTCAGGGCAAGTTCGAGGGGGCAGCTCAAAATTTAATGCAGCGAGAGGCTTAATCTGGCCGACCATATTATTGTCAATGTAAAATAAACCTCCCGCCGGAGTTTTTCATGCGGGGGGCTTTTTCCATGCCGCCGTGCCGCCGTCAGAATTTTATGGACAGCCCGCCGCTGAAATTATTGTATCCGGTGCTGATTTCGGCAAAGACGCCGAGCCAGTTTGTCAGGTAATACCGTCCTCCGGCGTGGAAATAAAGGGCAAATTTCGCTTCATTTGCGTCTTTCTGGAGTTTGTATGTTTTTATGTTGAAATTAGGGTCGACGCCGGCGTATGTATCAAGTCTGTCGACGAACTGATAGTGAACGTTTATCCGTATCCCGGTGATGTAAATATTTTCGACTTCGTTGTTCAGGGCGTCTCTGTAATAACCGCCGAAAAGACCGCCGCCAAGCGTACATTCGTCGGCAAACAACCGCGCCAGGCCATATTCGTAAAAAGCCGAAACGGCCGTTTTCCGGTCATTGCCGAATTTCACTCCGACATTCACGCCCACGAGACTTTTCCCCTGTTCGAAAGTGTAAAGGTCGTCATATTGCGCGTTTGCCGTAAAAACAGTAACCGTTGTGAAGATAAGAGTCAGCATTAAATTTTTCATAGTTGTATATTGAAGTTATAATTCCTTTTCCGCCGCATCGAAACGTATGTGCAGGACGACAATTTCGGAATGAGTGCCAATCCGGTAGGGCGGGCCGGCGATGCCGACGCCCGACGAGACGAAATACTGCGTTTCGCCCTTGCGGTAATAGCCGTACGGACATTCGTAGACAAGATGCAGGAGCAGCGAGTAAGGCCATATCTGGCCGTTATGCGTGTGCCCGTGCAATCCCAGGTCGGCATGGTTCATGGCGATTTCATTCAGCCGGTTCGGCTGATGGTCCAGCACGATGATGGGTTTGAGCGTATCCACCTGCTGCATCAGGGTCTTGAGCGACGCCCGGTTCCGGTGGTTGATGTAATCGTCGCGTCCGACAAGGTAGAAAGAAGAATCGGGAGGCGCGACCACCGAATCGACAAGCAACGTGACGCCCGTTTTTTCTATCCATCTCAGTTTGGCAAACCGGTTAGCCCTGTATTCGTGGTTTCCCAGCGTCATGTACACGCCAAGCGGCGCTTTCAGCTGCTGCAGGTCTTCCTCGATGTGCTCCTTTTCCGCGAAGCGCGTTTCGTAGTCTATTATGTCGCCGACGATGACGATGATGTCGGGATTTTGCTCGTTGCACAGTTTCACGATATGCTGCGCCTGTTTCTTCCGTATCATCTCCCCGATGTGCCAGTCGCTCGTCATGACGATGCTAAGGCTGTCGCGCCCCTCCACCGTTTTGGGGATTGTAAGGTAAACGTGCTGAACGGAAGGGTAGCGGACATTGCGGTATCCGAGTATCATCAGACCGGTTATGCCGGCCGTTATGACGAAAAACAGTACGATTTTGGTCTTGTCCCAGTACAGGTTGATAAACATGGGATACCAGGCCCATCTCCTGTTGACGAGCCGGAACAGTTCCAGCGTCAGCAATGCGATTGTGATGTACAGCGACGCGATATACCACGTGTTGCAAACAAGCATTAACGGTATAAAAATACGATCGGGCAGATAATCGTAAAACAGATAGCCGGTGAAAAAAACAACTATTTCGAGCACGAGAGCAAGGATGAACGGAACCTGACAGCTCTTCCTTGCCGGAAGCGCCTGATGCCCCCGCCACAGAATATATGAACTGAACAGGATTTGTCCGAATATAGATTGCAGAAATACTTTCATGTTCTTACCAGTTTGGCTGCAAACATACATGAAAAATTCCGGTTTTACAAGCGCGGCAAAATAAAAATGTCAGACGGCTATTTACCGGGAGGGATGTTTGCGCTTTCCGTCATTCGGCAAACGAACATTCAAAAACGACCATTTCGCTGCATGTGCCTATCCGGAAGGGCGGTCCCCAGAGGGCAAACCCCGATGATACATAGAAATTCGTATTGCCGCGTTTTTCGTAACCGTAGCCTATATCAAACAGGTATCCGGTCAGTAGCGACAGGGGAAAAACCTGCCCGTTGTGCGTATGGCCGCTGAACTGAATGTCCACTGCGCCGGACGAGGCCGTTTCATCCAGGTCGTAAGGCTGGTGGTCGATTAAAAAAACAGGCTGCGATTTGTCGGTTAGCCGAACAAGGTCTCCGACCGGCAGGCGGTTTCTGTTGCTTCTGTCGTCGCGTCCGATTATCTGCAGCCCGCACGGAAGCGTCACGATGGAATCCCGCAGCAGTTTTATCCGCGTCCTGCCTATAAATCCGGCGCAATCCTCCATCCCGCTTATATACTCGTGGTTGCCCGGCGTCATGTATATCCCCATGCCGGCGTGAAGACGGTTCAGTTCCCTGTCCATTTCCTGCCCGGCGACGGGGATGATACTGTTGTCAATCAAGTCGCCGCCGATGATGATGACATCCGGTTTTTCCGCATTGATAAGGTCGACGTCCCTTTTCAATTTCCCCCTGTCCGTTCCCAGTCCGAGATGCCAGTCGCTGACGGCCACGATTTTCAGCCTGTCCCTATTTATCAGCGGCTTGTTGATATGTATGTGGAAAACCTGTTTGTCGGGGTGCTGATAACGAATGTATCCATACGCCAGCAGGCCGAAAGTCAGCAGCAGGGATATGACGAAACCATACTGTAACGAATGGTTGAAAACCTTTATAAAATCCATGCAGGCGAGGAAAATCACCATGTAAAGGGTGAATACAAGCCAGCTCGAACCCGTATGGAACAATACCTGCCCCAGCGAAAAAGGTATTTGCCTGGCGTTGCGAAGGGCAAATACCGCAAAAAGCATCAGGGCGCCTGCCCAGTAAGCCAGGCCGCATGTCCATTTGAGGACAGACGAAATTTGTCCGAGGGCCTGCATCCCCCGGACAAATATGTAGACGTTACCGAGTATGTAACTCCCTAACAGCAGAATAAAAAATACAGGCATTCCAGGCTGTTTATTTTTTAGGGTATCCTACCGGATTGTTCAGCGTCAGGAGCTGTGTGTCGGATAATTTAAGCGTCTTTTTCAGCCCGTCCTTATCCATTGTCGCGCGCGGTACGGTCGACAGGCCGGCTGCCGAGCAGAAAACATTGATGTTCTGGCATACGATACCCGCATCCATAGCCGCTATCAGGCGGGTGTTCTCCTCGGATGCGTTGCCGAGTTTTTCGAGGTTGGCGACAAGTACGAGGCTCACGGGCGCCAAAGCGGCAAAATCCTGCCCGTTCGCGATAGCGCTCCGGTAATCGCCTTTCGCCACCGGCTTCAGCGTGTGACTGGCGGCGTCGTACAGATAGGCGCCGTCCTGGCGGATTACATACACGTCGATTTCCTGACGGTTCATGGCCGTGGGAGCTGTGCGCTTGCCGTCGCCGCGGTTTACGCCGTTTGCCGCCCATAACAAATCCGACAAATCCTGAAAGGAGAGGTCTTTTGCATCAAACTCGCGGTCCGAATGTCTGTCGGAGAGAGCTTTCATTACTGCAGAACCGCGGGATTTGTCCGGGTTATTAAGCTTTATAGCCTGCAGTTCCTGTGAATAAACATTTGACAGCGTCATAAACAAAGCCGTTAGAATAATAACAATTTTTTTCATAATCAATGAGTTTATATAAAATGATGAATAGGTTTTCAGATTTCAATAATCCTGTATTTGGGAACCAGCGCTTTCATTATCACCCAGCCTATCAGGTAAGCGACGGCGCAAACGCAGAAAATGACGAAATAGCCCGCCGGTTTACCTTCAAATCCGAAAAACTGCATGTTCGTATCTCCGGCGTAGACAAAAAGGGCGCCGGCGCAGAACTGCAGAATCATAGACCCGGCGCCTCCCGCCATGCCGCCGATACCGGTGACGGTGGCAATCGCGCCTTTGGGGAACATGTCGCCAATGGTCGAAAACAGGTTGGCGCTCCAGGCCTGATGCGCCGCGCAACCAATGGAGATTAGCAGTACCGGAATCCAGGCGGCATTTTTGCCAAGCGCGGCAAATTGCATGCCGAGCGGCTGGGCAAGCAGTACGAGAAGCGGGAAAAAGGCGAATATCAACATGGCTTTCATCCGCGCCGCATAAGGATTCTGCCCGCTGCGGTTAATGAAAATGGTCGGCAGTTTCCCTCCGAAAATCGAAAGTACGGTGACGATGGCGTAGAGCGTGAAGATAAGCGCCCGGCCGAGGCCTTCGGACATTTTTATCTCGAACTGCGTGCTCAGATAGGAGGGCGTCCAGAAAAGGAAAAACCACCAGACGCCATCGGTCATGAATTTGCCCGCGGCGAAAGCCCACGTCTGTTTGTATGTGAAACATTTCAGGAAAGGCACCTTTTCTTCTCCCTGTTTCTTTTCCGAAGCGTCTTCCGTCTGTTCGTATTTGTCCTGCTCTATATATTCGAGTTCGGATTTGCCGACGCGCCTGTTTTGAGCCGGTTTGTCGTAAAGGAACACCCAGAATCCCATCCAGATGAAACCGAGCACGCCAATAATGATAAACGCCATTTCCCAGCCGAAATATTTAGCCAGCGGCGGAATGGAAAGGGGTGCAAAAAGGGCGCCGATGGATGCCCCGGCATTGAAAATGGACGTGGCGAAAGCCCGGTCTTTTTTAGGGAAATATTCGGCCGTAGCCTTGATAGCCGCGGGGAAGTTTCCCGCCTCGCCGAGCGCCAGGACACATCGCGCGACAAGGAAGCAGTACATGCTGACAGTGGCAATCACCACAGCCACATCGCCGGTGGCTCCGGCCAGTTCCGCCGCGCTGTGAAGCCCGACGCTTGCTTCCGTAATGATGCCGCAGACGGCATGCAGGCAGGCGCCGACGCTCCATACGCCGATAGACCACAGAAAGCCTTTTTTAGTGCCCATCCATTCCACAAACCGCCCGGCAAAGAGCATGCATATCGCATAGAAAATGGAGAACACGGATGTAATTTGGCCATAATGGCCCTCGTTCCAGTGAAATTCGGGCTTGATGAACTCGTCCCACGTCAGCGACAGTACCTGCCTGTCCAAATAATTGATAGTCGTTGCAAAAAACAGCATGGCACATATCACCCAGCGATAGTTTGTCATCTTTCCCGATGTCTGAGATAAATTATTCATAGTATATTATTTAAATGTTAGTATTCCGTTATCTTGATACACGTCCCGAACCGTCGCCTTTCATCAGGTTTTCGACCTCGGCGACGGTCACGAGGTTGAAATCGCCGCATATCGTGTGTTTCAGGCAGGATGCCGCGACGGCGAAGTCGAGCGCTTTCCGGTCGTCCTCCGGGTAGGCGAGCAGTCCGTATATCAGTCCGCCCATGAATGAATCGCCGCCGCCCACGCGGTCGACGATGTGCGTTATGTCATAGCGTTTCGACTGTTTCAGCGTACCGCCGGAATAAAGGACGCCACTCCATGTGTTATGGTTTGCGTTGATAGCGCCGCGCAGCGTGACAATCATTTTCCCGCAGCGGGGAAACTTCCGCATCATCTGCGTGCATACGGATTCAAATCCGGCCGCGTCCACTTCGCCTCCCGTTGCCGCCGCGTCAAATCCTTCCGGCTTGATGCCGAATACTTTTTCGCAGTCCTCCTCGTTGCCGAGAATGACATCGCATCCTTCCACGAGCGCGGGCATCACTTCGGAGGCCGTTTTCCCGTATTTCCACAGGTTCTTGCGGTAATTGAGGTCGCACGACACGGTTATGCCCATTTCGCCGGCCGTCCGGATGGCTTCGAGGCACGCGTCGGCCGCGCCCTGCGACAGTGCGGGGGTTATGCCTGTCCAGTGAAACCACTGCGCCCCTTTTAATATCCCCTTCCAGTCGAACGTTCCTTTCCCGACGGTCGAGATGGACGCTCCGGCACGGTCGTACACTACTTTCGAGGCGCGCGCCACGGCTCCCGTTTCGAGGAAGTAAATACCCATGCGGTCGCCTCCGCGGAGGATGTTGCCGACGCCCACGTTATGCGAGCGCAAATCCATGATGCAGGCGTCTGCAATATCGTTTACGGGGAGACGCGTCACAAACTCCGCGTCAATGCCATAGTTGGCAAGCGAGACCGCCACGTTGGCTTCTCCGCCTCCGAACGTGGCGCCGTATTCCCTGGCCTGCCAGAAACGCAGGTATCCGGGGGTTGCCAGGCGCAACATGATTTCCCCGAATGTTACTACTTTTTTGCTCATATATCATTCGTTTATGTTAAAACCTGAAGAAGTCGCGGGCGTTGTAATAGCTTATATTTTCCACAAGCTGTCCGATAAAGGCGGTTTCCGAGGCGGGCAGCAGTCCGTTTTCCACGTCATTGCCGAGGAGGTTGCAGAGCGTGCGGCGGAAATATTCGTGACGGGGATACGACAGGAAGCTGCGCGAATCCGTCAACATGCCGACAAAACGGCTCAGGAGGCCGAGTACCGACAGTGCGTTCATCTGTTTTTCCATCCCATCCTTCTGGTCGAGAAACCACCAGCCGGAGCCGAACTGCATCTTGCCTGCCGTCGAGCCGTCCTGGAAATTGCCGATCATCGTCGCAATCACTTCGTTGGCGCAGGGATTCAGGTTGTAAAGAATCGTCCGCGCCAGTTTGCCGGCGCTGTTGAGCGTATCGAAATATTTCGACATCGCCTTGGCGGTATTGAACTCTCCGATGGAATCGAATCCGATGTCCGGGCCTGACTGCCGGAACATTTTCGTGTTGTTGTCGCGTATCGCTCCGTAGTGGAACTGCTGTGTCCAACCCGTTTCGGCATCCATTTCGCCGAAAACAATCAGCATGGCCGACTTGTATTTCAGGATTTCCTCCCGTGTGAGCGCCGCGCCGCCGTATACCTTGTTGAATATGGCCTTTATTTCGGCGTCCGTATAGCCTTCCGCATAAAACTCCTCAATGCCGTGGTCGGAGAGTTTGCATCCCTGCTCTTCAAAGAACAGGTGACGCCGGCGCAGGGCTTCCACAACGTCGTCGAAAGAGGAGATGGACACGCCGCTCGCTTCGGAAAGTTTCTCCATATAGGCGCGGAAGCCGGCGGGCGATTCGACGGCCATGGCCTTGTCGGGCCGCCACGTGGGGAGCATTTTTATTTCAAATCCGCTTTTGCGCGTGCGGATATGGTGTTCGAGGGAGTCAACGGGGTCGTCCGTCGTGCAGACGGCTTCCACGCTGTAGCGGCGCATCATCCCACGGGCGGAATATGCCGGCTGCGCCAGTTTTTCGTTACATTCGGCGTAGATTTCCGCGGCTGTCCGGGGACAAAGCAGTCCGGTTATTCCGAAAGCCGTTTTCAGTTCGAGGTGCGTCCAGTGATAGAGCGGGTTGCGCATGGTGTAAGGAACCGTTTCGGCCCATTTTTCAAACTTTTCCCAGTCGGACGTGTCGCTGCCCGTGCAGTAGCGTTCGTCGACGCCGTTTGTCCGCATGGCGCGCCATTTGTAGTGGTCGCCGCCAAGCCATATCTCCGTGATTGACCGGAACCGGTGGTCGTCGGCAACCATCTGGGGCGCCAGGTGACAGTGATAATCAATAATCGGCATCCCGGCCGCATGATTGTGATACAGTTCCTGCGCCGTTTCCGT
>JAIRYY010000123.1 GCA_031267485.1 Tannerella sp. | reverse complement strand
TCCGTTCGGCTGAATGGCAAAAAGCGACGCGACAAGCGTTTCCATTTCTTCCGTGGACAATATTTTTCCCGGCGGAATCGCTGCCGCTTTTGCAAGGGACAAAGCCATCATTCCGGCTTTTTTTCCGCTCCCGCCCGCTCCGTTTTCTATCGCCGCGGCAAGAATATCCCGCAGCAGTTCCGCCGGATTGCCTCCCGGAATATCCGCCGACGTTCCGTGTATGGCATAACTGTTGCCGCCCATCGGCACGAGGTCAAAGCCCAGAAATCTTATTTCATCCGCCAGGGAGGGTAACAGCGACGCTTCGGCAGCCGTCAATTCCATTATCTCCGGGAAGAGGAGTTTTTGAGATACGGCTTTCCGGCGGGCTATGTTATGCACATATTTTTCATATAAGATACGGACGTGCGCACGATGCTGGTCGATGATGACAAGACCGGATTTCAGCGGGGTTATGATATAACGGTTCCTGTACTGAAAGCATGGACTGGAAATATTCGCGAATATCTCGTTTTCGCCGCTGCCGGACGGAATGCCCGGCGTCCCGTCTTCCGGCGCCGGGACGGGGAACGGGAGTTCGCGCTCTCCCGGTTTTTCTCCGCCGCCAAACTCCTTATCCGGCAACTGTATGGCGCCGCGTTCATTTTCAAATCCTTCGTACAACGCTTTCCAGTCATCCGTAAAACGACGTCCGCCGGTTGTGCGGAAAGGATTATAATCCCTGTTCAGCGTCAATTCGGGAGGTTTAACGCCGGCCTGATTTTCCGGCGATGGATTGTAAATGGGAATGTCAATGATACCTGCCGCATCAAAGTCTATCGAGGGGACGGAATTTGATTTTGCCAGCGTTTCACGCACAGCCGAACAGATAATCTGCCATATCGGATGTTCATTTTCAAATTTTATTTCCGTTTTGGTCGGATGAATATTCACGTCAATCGTTGACGGATCCACCTCAAGATAGATGAAATAATCGGGCGTATCGCCTGCGGGTATCATCCGGTCGTAGGCCTGCATCACGGCCCTGTGGAAATAAGGATGGCGCATATAGCGCCCGTTGACAAAGAAATACTGCAGGCCGCGCTTTTTTACGGAATCAACACGTCCCGCGAATCCCCGCAGATTAATCAGGGAGGTATCCGCATCGACGGGCAATAATTTCTGGTTCATACCTTTCCCGAAAACTTCGGCGATACGCTGCCGCAAACCGCAGGCCGGCAATTCGAAAACAGGCGTGTCATTATGGCGCAATGTGAAAGATATAGCCGAATGTACAAGCGCCACGCGTTCAAACTCCGTAAGGATATGGCGGAACTCCGTCTCATTCGATTTAAGGAATTTACGGCGGGCGGGAACATTGTAAAAGAGATTTTTTACGGAGAAGATACTCCCCTCGCCACATGCGTCCGGCATGATGGAATCGAGCGTCGAGCCGGAAACCGACAGGCACGCGCCCATCTCTCCGCCTTTCATGCGCGTTCGCAACTCCACCTGCGCCACCGCGGCAATAGAGGCCAGCGCCTCGCCGCGAAAACCCATCGTATGGAGCGAAAACAAATCATCAACGGACGAAATCTTGGATGTGGCATGACGTTCGAACGCCATGCGCGCATCCGTTTCGGACATTCCCTTCCCATCGTCAATCACCTGGATAAGCGTGCGGCCGGCATCTTTTATATGAACCGCAATATTTCCGGCTCCCGCATCTATTGAATTTTCAACTAATTCCTTTACAACGGACGCGGGACGCTGAATAACTTCCCCGGCAGCAATCTGATTCGCAATATGATCGGGCAACAGATGTATTATATCACTCATACATCATCACTTGAAATAGCAATACCAGAGAATGATTCCCAATATGACCAGGATAAGAATCAGGCGCATATTTTTATATACCCGTTTACGGATGCCATCTCCCCTGTTCTTACTTTTTTTAAGATGCGTCGTTCCCTCAACGAAACTGCCTCTTATTGCTTCCTTATATTGCTCATAATCCGTTTCTTCCACTCCAAGTTCCATTTTTACCTTATGGATACGTTTCTCCAAAGCCTCCCTGCGCGGATTGAAATAAATCGGCTTATGCTCAAACTGGCGCGGTTTTCGCACGTTATAAAAACTGAACATTCCCATATTACTCCGGTTAAATTGTTAATTTATTGTTTCGGGAACAGATGACATGCCATCGACAGCGCGTGTCGAATCGGTTTCCGGCGGCGGAGCATCCGTTTCCGTTGTTTTTCTCCTGTAAAAACGGAAAATATCGTATCTGTCAACCGGACGCAGCGCCTCATGCCAGGCGAATTTTTTCAAAGTCTTCTGTTCTTCGGTCAAATCAGGCAGGGGAACCGTTTTTCCGGTCGTGTAGGGCCACCATTTCAATTTTTTCATTTGGCCTTCCTCATCCATCCAAAGGGAAAAATACGAAGTCTGCGTGTAATTGAACACTTCTATCGTTCCGTTCTCCTGCAGCGGATAGTAGATAGTTTCCGCATTCCCGTCGACATCAAGGTGTTCCACATTCTTACCGTAAAAATACGCTTTCAGGTCATTTCCCCCAAGCTGGTTGAAGCAGCCGGAATCTACCTGCTGAACGGACAGGGCCGAACTCGGGACATGAATATGATCAACCGTCGTATCAGCCATGTAAATAATGATGGAATCTCCGGATAATTGCTGTTTTTCGCTCCACAAAACGGGCTTTCCGTACATGTGCAAGACGGAATCCTTCGTGTTGAAAAGCATCAAATCGCAGATTCCCTGAATGTCGGAGCGGTAAAAACGCACTCCGCCGGCAGCGCGCATATAACGCGAAGTCGAATCGACGGTAATAAGTTCGAGCGTATCGGCATGAAGAAACAGGGTGTCACCCTGCGAGTATTCGAGAGCGCAGGCGCTGTCGGTCGCAAAAGCGTATTCCGTTTTTTCCTCGGAATATCCGTAATGACCCGTCAGCGTCATGTTTTGCGCCGTATCGCGAAGGGTCATGTTCCCGAACGCCGTCCCCACGCCATTGGCTCTGTCATAGAGAAGCGAGTCGCCGGTCAATATCTTCTCGCCCGAAAAGACCTGCGACCGGTCAAGCAACAGGGACGTGTTCTCCTGCGTATCATACCATCCTCTGGTTGAATAAACCGTCCCGCTGTCGGATTCGATTACGGAGGGGCCGAGTATGGTCGCTATTTTTGTTTCGGTACTATATTCCAGCGTATCGGAATACAGGACAAAATTGGGGTTCGTCAGGCAAACGCTGTCATTAAAAACCGCAATTTTTGTTCCCGGCGAATACTGTCCGTAAACGGACGTCAATTCGTTTTCCACATCGACAACGCGTCCGCCCTCAAAATAGTAGCAGATATTGGTTATCCGGTTATAATCGAGGCTGTCGGTATACAGCGTGACAATCGAACTGTCCTGCTGAACATTGACCATCCGCACATTCCGGCGCATCCGCGCCAACTCGATATTGCCGTCGTAAAACAGATAATCGCCATACACAAACAGCGTATCCCCCTGTTCCATCCGAACCGTCCCGAACGCCTCCAGCGAAACATCCCGCTCGTAGAAATAAGCGCTGTCGCAATACATAAATGAACTGTCATGCCGGAAAACGACATTACCGTTCAATACCTGCCGCTGGTCGTCTATATTTTTGTTGAAAGACCGCGTGTCGGCATGCTCCAGATAAACCCTTGTCTTTTTAACCGTATCTGCAGTATTTTCCTGTGCACGGGCGAAAAAAACGCCCGACAAGCATGCCATTATCACACACGCTCTCAAATATTTCATTCCTTAATCCATCCTGAATATTTGAAATCACATTCGCGCCAGCCGTCGGCAATGCGTATAAACGTTGTCTTTTGTTTGCTGACGATCCATTCATTCAGAATCTCCTCGCGTTTCCGTTCTTCCACCAGGGTCTTCAGCGCCTGGTAATCGTCGGAAACATTTGCCTGATGCGCTTTCACGCGCGATTTCAACCGGACGATAGCAACCACATCCTTGTCCGAATGATTTCTCATGCGGAAAGGTTGGGACATTTCGCCAACATCCATCTTGTCAATGACGAGACCCATTCCCTGGGGAAGTTCCTGCATCTCGAACCTGGATGTTCCGTAATTCCGGCTTTCCTGATCCTGATTCACCATCAGGCCTTTATTGTTTCGCGTATCCTTATCGGCCGAGATATAGGTGGCGGCATCTGCAAACGTTACCTTATCCGCTTTAATATCGGCATAAAGCGTATCAAGCCGGTTGACGGCTTTCTCAATTTCCTGTTCCGACACTTTGGGGCGCAGCAGGATGTGGCGGCTGTTCATCCGGTCGCCGCGTTTTTCGATCAGCTGAATGATATGGAAGCCGTATTCCGTTTCCACAATATTCGAAACTCTTGTCGGATCGTTCAGGTTGAAAGCAGCATTCGCATATTCGGGCGCCATCTGCATTTTCGACATAAAACCGGTCTCGCCTCCCCGCAGGGCCGAAGCCATATCTTCCGAATAGACGCTTGCCAGCGTGGAAAACGTCCGTTCGCCACGGTTTATCTGCTCGGTAAACTCCCTCAGCCGCGCTTTTATCGCATCGATATCTTCAATCGGTATCTTCGGCTCCATCGTTATGATCTCGACCTCGACGGTCGAGGGAATCATCGGCAAACTGTCTTTTGACAACTGGCTGAAATATTTTCTCACATCGGAAGGCGTCAGTTTGATATCACCGACTATTTTTTTCTGCATTTCCTCAACCACCTGCTGGTCGCGCACGACTATTTTCTGTTCCTCCTTTATCTGGGACAGTTTTTTGCCCCCCATATATTCTTCAAACTTTTCCTGGGAACCGATCCGGTTGATCGTCATGTTCGCCCAGCGATCCACATAACGCAACACATTCCCCTCATCGGCATAGACGCTGTCCACTTTCGCCTGACTCAGGAAAAGTTTCTGCACAGCAATCTGCTCCGGGATAAAACAGTAGGGATCGCCTTCGAAACGAATGCCGTCATTTTGCATATAAAGACGGTGATTTTCAACATCCGAGCGAAGAATAGCCTCGTCTCCCACTACCCATATAACTTCATCTATAACATTTTTTTGCGCTATTGCCGGCATTGTCATGCAAACGGAAATAATTGCGATAAACAGTTTTTTCTTTCTCATTACATTGTTTTTATTATTCAGTAATAAACTTAACGGTTCCGTTCTTTACCGCATCGCGGTATAAATTTTCCCCGAACACACGCAGATACTCAATCTTGCGCTTATTCACCAATATTTCATGTATCCGCGATTTCACATAATCGAATGGGGCAACGCCGCTTATCAGCGACTTGTCGGATATGTTCAGAAAATAAACATGCGTGCTGTCCGACACCTCCAAATGATGATTCGTCATCAGAAACCGGGTCGGATTTGACAGCCGTTGAGGAATCTTCGCCATTACTTCATCAAAATTCACCCAGTGATCGTAGAAATAATCGTAAATAATAGCATTCCGGATTCCATATTTTTCGATTTTCTCCAGCGATTCCTCCGAATCGGACACATACCATTTCCTGACATTTTCCAGTCCGGGCGCACCTGCGGGGACTTTAATAAACAATCCCTTAATGAGATTCTCACTCAGAATGAACTGCGGCTTATTCTCCTCATAATACTTCACCTGATCATAGTCGCTTATCGTGGCAGAAACCTTGTCCCTTATGATGCGTTCCTGATAGCGGTACCGCATCAGCGAACGCCGGTATTCATTGACAAGTCTGTCGATTTCAGCCTTATCGTCTCCCATATTCTGATACGCCGCGTCATCCGTCAGTACGTCAATCGCCCATTTTTTAACAATCGCCTCCGCTCTTATCAGGCTGTCGGCAGAAGATATGCCTTTGGGAATCAGACCGTCAATCTCTCCGCGCGTAAACGTCCGGTCTTTAACCCGAACCACCACATCCCCGGATGCCTGATCCACTCCCGATTTTCCGCAGGCGGAAAAAAGAATTACACACAGGATAAATAAGTGACTTTGCCTCATCCGCTATCGTTCCCGTCAATTAAGATATTTCCCGATCTTCCTGATAACTTTTCGGTTGATTGCCACCGGATACTTTTCAGTCAGTTCCCTTATCCATTCGGCCTCAAGTTGTTCCTGCTCGTCTGCAGGATGACTCCAGACGCGCTTATTGCTTATCTCGAATAAAAGTATGCCATCGTAATACTCTTTCATCACCATGTTATATTCGGGATAATCTTTTTCCAGTTTTTCACGCTCCATTTCCGTTACGATTTCACGCACGAAAAGGTCAAATATCTCCTGCATAAAATCGATGGACAGGGTCTTGGCCGAGGTTGGCCTCCGGTTTATGTAGTCCACGAAATCGTTCTGCATAAAATCAATGGAATCAAACCGTATAAGCGGCTTCGCCATTTCCATTCCGCGATAAAAGAAAGAAGTGTCCGTCGGGAAGTATTCATCGGCAAGGCGCTGCAGTTCGGCGTAAGCTTCCGGATATAAAATATAGCCGTGGCGGGCTTTCATCTTCTCGTCAAAGCCGCGGTACAAATCAAAATTACGTTCCGAACGTTTCATAAATTCATAAATGCGGCTCTCCGTTTCCTCGAATGGTATTTCCGTCTTTTTATCCATCAGTTTCAGGATGTGGAATCCGTACCTTGTCCGTACCGGCGCGCTTATATCGCCGACATTCCGTAAGGCAAACGCCGCTTTTTCAAACGGTTCGACCATCTCGTCCAGTCCGAAATAGGGTAATAATCCACCCCGTCTGGCGGTGATGGTATCATTGGAATACTGTCTGGCAAGTTCGGCAAAATCTTCTCCGGCAAGCGCCCGCTGATGGAGCGAATCCGATGTCCGCCGGGTCTGTTCGATTTCTTCGTCTGCCGGAGTTGAGGAAGAAAACGCATTGAGGATATGCGCTACCTGCACTTTGCCGGGATTGGATGTTTCCCCATCCAGCTTGAACAGATGAAAACCGATCATCGAACGCAAAGGGGCGGATATTTCACCGGGTTTCATCGAAAACACTTTATCTTCCAGCACTTTCAACATCTGCAGCGGATACACGCGCTCCTGAATCGCATAAATGACATCCTTGCGCAGCGAGTCTTTTGCAAACGATTCGCCCACCGATTCGAACGATTCACCGTTTTTTATACGGTCGTACGCGTCCATCGCCTTCCTGTAAACCTCTACCGTATCTTTCGGAACAATCTCGCCTCCGGGAAAATAAAACAGAATATGTTTAAATCCGGGAATAAGTTTCGTGCGTTCATAGACAACGCGGACAGCCGAATCTTCAGCCGATTTGTAGGAAAGATAACTTTCCTGCAGCTGCTTTCTGTAATCGCCGAGTTCCTTTTCAAATTTCGGCGCCTTATGAATCGACAGCGCTTCGGCATCCGCAACTTTCAGTTTATAAATCTTAAATAATTCGACGAAATTTTCGACTGATTTCTTATCTTTCGCATCAACACTATTGCCCTTTTTCGCAATATAGATAAACTCAGAAAGCGGAATCTCTTTTCCTGCCACAGTCATCACCACGGGATCTTTCTTTTCTTTTGCTTCTATGGTCGTTATGATTAATAACGAAATAAACAACATTCCTGTTCTCTTCATAAATCTTCTATTTATATATTTAAATACCTATTAATTTGCCAGTTCAGATAAAAATTTAATACGTACCAGACGGATTTCCTCTTCCGTATAATCACAGCCTAACTCCTTAATGGCTTCCTCCAGCGAATCGGTTTCCGATTCCTTATAATACTGATATATATCATCAACATGGTCCTCGTCCATCACTTCATTAATAAAATAATCAATATTTATCCGCGTTCCCGAATAAACGATTGTTTCTATTTCATCCAGCAGTTCATCGAACTCCAGTCCCCGGCTTATCGCGATGTCGTCCAGCGCCACTTTCCGGTCGATACTCTGTACGATTGAGACTTTCAGCTTCGATTTGTTGGCGACCGTCCTGACGCGCAAATCTTCGGGACGGACAATCTCGTTCTCTTCGACATATTTTTTTATCACATCGACGAACTCTTTTCCGTAACGTTTAGCCTTTCCCGCCCCGACGCCGGGTATGTTCTGCAATTCCCCGACGGTCACCGGATAAGTAGTGGCCATCGCTTCGAGCGACGGGTCCTGGAAAATCACATAAGGCGGAAGTTCCAGCCTTTTGGACATCTTCTTCCTCAGGTCTTTCATTATCGCGAACAGTTCCGGGTCGACGGCACACGAGGCGCCGCTGTGTACGGGCGCTTCATCGTTGTCCTCATCTTCATCAAACTCATTATCCTTGACAATCATAAACGAAACCTGTTTCTTCATAAAAGCCAGACCTTTTCCCGGAATTTTCAGCAGTCCGTAATTCTCAATATCCTTTTCAATATATCCGGCGATGAGCGCCTGACGGATAACCGCCTGCCACAACCGTTCATCCTCATCCTCGCCACTGCCGAAAACCTCCAGCTTGTCGTGTTTGTACGACAGAATATCCGATGATTCGCGGCCTATCAATATATTAACGACATAATCGGTTTTATATTTTTCTTTCAGGGCGCTTATCACTTCAAGTACGGTAAACAACAATTCCTTGGCTTCTATCAACTTCTTTGGATTAAGACAATTATCGCAATTGCCGCAATTTTCTTCCATATATTTTTCTCCGAAATAATGCAGCAGGACTTTACGGCGGCAGACGGCCGTTTCGGCATAAGCAGCCGTTTCGAGCAACAGCTGCTTGCCTATTTCCTGCTCCACGATGGGTTTTCCCTGCAGGAACTTTTCCAGCTTCTGCAAATCTTTGTTGGAATAAAAGGTAAGGCACAGTCCTTCGCCGCCATCACGTCCGGCGCGGCCTGTTTCCTGATAATAGCCTTCGAGGCTTTTGGGTATGTCATAATGAATGACATAACGCACATCCGGCTTATCAATCCCCATCCCAAACGCGATTGTGGCAACGATAACGTCTATTTGCTCCATCAGGAAAGCATCCTGATTGGCCGTGCGCACATGCGATTCCATTCCGGC